>NZ_DBNHSF010000058.1:0-23890 GCF_057143545.1 Candidatus Andeanibacterium sp. | reverse complement strand
CACGCTTGCCTACGGTGTCTATCGCGCGAAGGCAGACGAGGATTCCTATGTCATGGCAATTGGCGATGCCGGGATGGCCGCTTCGGTCGGTGAATACGAGTTGCCCGGGTTTCTCGACACGCGACCCGATCGTTATCGCGGCACCGGTGGCAAGAATTTCTGGCCGATGGTGATGAACGACGAGCGCACCAATCTCTATGCGCCGTTCAGGGGGCTGATCTCTCCAGCCAAGGTAATCGAATTGCTACGGTCGGAAAATCCCATCGCGGCAGTTGTGTTCAAGCCAGAAGGCGGGACCACTGTAATCCTTCCCTCTCCTTCGGCCGCGGAGTGATAATGCCCAGGATCAGGCCCTCACCGCCTCCACCACGCTGACCGCCGATGCGGTCGGCACGACGCGGATTACCCTGAAGCCGTTCGGTTCGAGCAGCTGCGAATACTCGCTCGGTGTCCGCTCCTCCCCGCCCGGAACGAGCAGCATCATCATGTCGAGCATCTTGCCCATATGCGGCTCGTCGCCTTCGGGCAGGACCATCTCGACGATCAGCAGCTTCCCGCCAGGGTTCATCGCCTCGCGGACATTGCCGAGGATCCTGGCATTTTCGCTGTCGTCCCAATCATGCACGATATGGCTGAGGAGGTAGGCATCGTGGCCCTTGGGCACGCTCTCGAAGAAATCGCCGCTTTCAATCGTCACCCGGTCCTGCACCCCGAAACTTTCGAGCAGCGGCGGCGCGTCGGCGACCACATGCGGCAGGTCGTAGAGCACACCCCGCACCCCCGGATGGCGCGACAGGACATGGCCGAGCATGTTGCCCGAGGCTCCCCCAACATCGACCAGCGAACCGATCCCGCTGAAATCATAGGCCTCGGCCACCGCCGGCGGTTCGCGCCCGTGGAAACCGACCATGGTCTCGCTGAAGAAGGTCGCCATGCCGGGATTGTGCTGGAGATACTGGAACAGGCCCATTCCGTGGGCCTTCTCGAACCCGGTGTCACCGGTATAAAGCCCGTGATCGAATTCCTTCCACGCCGGCTTCACCATGTCGCCGACCAGCGCGATTACCGCCGAGCGGGCGTTGCCGGGCGAGCCGGTGCGGAGCGCAGCGCCGAGGTCGGTCAGCCGGAATGTGTCCTTTCCGGCGAACTCCAGCAGGCCGAGGCCGGTGAGCGCGCGAAGATAGCGGTAGAGTTCGCGATGGCGCATCCCGTATTCGCTCGCGAGATCGGCGGCGCTGCGGGGCTCATCGGCCGGAAACTTGTCGGCCAGGCTCATTTCGGCCGCCTGCAACAGCAATTCCCCCGCCCAATGGGCAATCGACATTTCCATCAGCCGCGATGCCGCGGCGGCTTCGTCCAGTTTCTCGGCCAAGCGATCCTCTCCCGTTTCGCTCAATTTGTCGGCAAGGCTAACACCGCGCTTGATGGCTGTCATATGGAATTGGCAAGGCGCAAGGGAAGCCCTAGTCAGGCTCGATGGCAGAGGCCGGCAATCGCAAGGATCGAGCAGCCCATACCCGCTTCGCGGCGATCCGCGCCCGGCTCGAGGCCTTCGAGCCCGCCCAAGGTTGGCCAAGCTGGGCTTACGAATTCCTGCTGTTCGGCTTCAAGCAAGGCTGGGCCTGCCTGTTCGGCGGGCTGATGCTGGCACTGCTGCTGGCGACGCATTTGTTCTATCCCGACGATGCGCCGCTCCACCGCTACGATTTCATCACGCTCATGGCGGTGCTGATCCAGCTCGGCATGCTCGCCTTCAGGCTCGAAACGCTCGATGAGGCGAAGGTCATCCTCGCTTTCCATGTCGTCGGGACGGCGATGGAACTGTTCAAGACCAGCGCGGGCTCTTGGATTTATCCCGGCGAGGCAGTGCTGCGGGTCGGCGAAGTGCCGCTGTTCTCGGGCTTCATGTATGCCGCCGTCGGCAGCTATCTCGCGCGCGTCTGGCGGATTTTCGACCTGCGCTTCACCCGCTTTCCCAACCGCTACCTCGCCTGGGCGCTGGGCGTGGCGATCTATGTGAACTTCTTCTCGCACCATTTCCTGCCGGATATCAGGATCGGCCTGTTTGCCGTGATGGCCGTGCTGTTCTGGCGGACCTGGGCCTGCTTTACGCCCTGGCGGACCGAGCGGCGCATGCCGCTCCTGCTCGGCTGGCTGCTGGTTGCGCTGTTCATCTGGTTCGCCGAGAACCTCGGCACCTTTGCCCGCGCCTGGACCTACCCTTCGCAGGACGGCGAATGGACGATGGTATCGCCGATGAAGCTGGGGGCGTGGTACCTCTTGATGTATATTTCCTTCATCCTCGTCCATGCCTTGCATGGCCGGGCAGCGCCGCCTAATTCCGACAGCGATGACTGACCCGATCCAGCGCTTCGCCGGGACCGAGAGCTATATCGCGACCGAGGATCTCAAGGTCGCGGTCAACGCCGCCGTCCTGCTCAGGCGGCCGCTGCTGGTGAAGGGCGAACCCGGCACCGGCAAGACCGTGCTGGCGCTGGAAATCGCCAGGGCGATCGATGCGCCGCTGATCGAATGGAACATCAAATCGACCACCAAGGCGCACCAGGGGCTGTACGAGTACGACGCGGTCGCCCGCCTGCGCGACGGGCAATTGGGCGACGAGCGGGTTCACGACATTTCCAACTACATCAAGCGCGGGAAGTTATGGCAGGCGTTCACCTCCGAACAGCTGCCCGTCCTGCTGATCGACGAGATCGACAAGGCCGATATCGAGTTCCCCAACGACCTGTTGCAGGAGCTCGACCGGATGCAATTCGATGTCTACGAGACCGGCGAACGGATCGAGGCGAAACAGCGCCCGATCGTGGTGATCACTTCGAACAACGAAAAGGAGCTGCCCGACGCCTTCCTGCGCCGCTGCTTCTTCCACTACATCGCCTTCCCCGACCGCGCGACGATGCAGGCGATTATCGATGTCCACTTCCCCGGAATCCAGAAGCGGCTGGTCAAGGAAGCGCTCGAAATCTTCTACGACATTCGCGACGTCCCGGGCCTCAAGAAGAAGCCAAGCACTTCGGAACTGCTCGACTGGCTCAAGCTGCTGCTGAATGAAGACATGCCGTTGGAGGTGCTGCAGGACCGCGATCCGACCAAGGCGATCCCGCCACTTCACGGGGCATTGCTCAAGAACGAGCAGGATGTGATGCTGTTCGAACGGTTGGCCTTCATGAACCGGAGGAACGGATGAAGAGATTGCTGATCGCGCTTGTCGCCCTGATGGGCGCCACGCCCTGCTTCGCTACGGGCGACATTGCCATGGCCCCCGGCGAAGACTGGACCCACGAACGCAGCGGAACGATATTCCCGGGCGAGATCGCGGGCCTCGAACTCTCCCGGATCTTCGATTTCAGCGACGATCAGTACGACGTTGCCGCGATTTATGGCGGGATCGAAGGCGGCGAAGAAGTCACGGTCTATTTCTATCGGGCGGGATTGCCGGATGTCTCGCTCTGGTCAGGGCCGGTCACCCAGATCATGCTGAACCGGCAGGGCTTCGAACCCTTCGACCGGGACCAGGCCGTCATCCGGTTCGTTGCCCCGCAAGGCAGCGAGATCCCTAGCGGTATGCGCATGACCTATGCGACGCGAGGCAGCAGGATCGCCAGCACCGGCGTCGCCTTGATGCAGCGCGGAGACTGGCTGTTCAAGATCCGGGCGAGCTCCTACGACCGTAACGTCGTGGAGCTCGACACACTGGTCGATCGCATAATGAACAGTTTCCCGCCCGCGCAGGACGCACCTGAAACGCCCGCGGCATATCTCGTCGAGGATTGCAGCAATGCACTCGACCTGCCCGATGCGGAGCGTGCGGTCGAGGATAGCGCGAACACGCTCACGGCCATCCTTTCATCGATGGATGTGGTGGCCGGCGAAGGCAGCGTGCTGCCGCAGCTTGCGCGAACAGTCTGGTGCCGCGATCCTTCATCGCCCGCCGATTACACGATCTTCCGCCCTAATGGCCGCAGCGATGCATATGTCATGGCATTTCTCGATGCCGGGGTCGTGCTATCCGTGGGTCACTGGGACGGGCTGCTGGGCGATCTGGCAAGCCGGATAGAAAACAACCCGATCCCGGTGGTCTTTCGAACTTCGACCGAAAATGCCTATTATGCGCTGTTCCTGACGACACCCACGCCGCAACAGGCGATGGCAGCCCTCGATGCAGGGCGAGCGCTCGGTACTTACGATCGCGAACCGAACAGCCGGATCAATATCGTCGCGCCGATGAGCACGGAGGCTCCTCGCTCCACAGAGTAGCCTGGTCCTTACAGCGTGTAGCTGATCTCGTATTCGCCCCAGCGGCGGCCGTTGAAATACATCGGGATGCTGACCAGGCGGACGACCCGGTAATTCCGTCCGTCGCCTTCATAGCGATAGAGCGCGAGCGAATATTCCGCGTCGCACTTCTTCAGCCGGCGGTCGACATTGTTGAAGATGATCCGGCCGTTGCGGCAATACTGTAAATCATGCGTGTAGTTCCCGGTGGGTTCCTGGCTGCGCTCGGTCAGGTGCGTCGGGAGGAAGCCGTTGCGATCGTCGCAGACGGTAGCGACGACCGATGGATGCGATGCTTTCACGCGGTCGAGGATCGGGCGCCAGTTGCGATGCGCCCAGTCGCTGAAGCGATTGCGGAAGCGCTGCGGATTGCTGCCGGGAATCTCGATATAGTTGTCGTCGAACAGGCTCGCTTCATCGAGCTCGCCGGATTCGAGCGCGTCGAGCACCGCGCCTTTGACCTCTTTCGCAGCCTTGAGCGCCAGGGCGATGATCTCGTCATCCTTCGGGCACAGGCCGGCATGGACGATCTGGTCGAACATTACGTTCGAAATCTCTTCCAAAGAGACCATCCGGTCCTGGGCTTCACCTAGCTTGCCCTCGTTCTCCAGCGCCGCCTGGTTGAAACTGTGCAGCACGTCCTGCAGGCAGCCGACATGTTTGCTGATCGTCGCGGTCGCCTTGGTGATCTGCTCGTTCTGGTTGTCGACTTCGCCGACCATCTCGATCACGCCGGTGAGCGTCTCTTCGATTAGTCCGACCGAGCTTCGCGCCTTCTCGCTGAGCTCTTCGCCGTTCTCGATCTGGCCGATCACCTGCTCGGCTTCGCTGCCAAGCGCATCGATCGTCCGCGTGATTTCGTCGGTCGCGGCGCGGGTCTTGTTGGCAAGCGATTTTACTTCGGTCGCAACGACCGCAAAGCCCTTGCCTGCGTCTCCCGCACGCGCCGCCTCGATCGCGGCATTGAGCGAGAGGATATTGGTGGTCTGCGCCAGCTGCTCGATATCCTGCGAGCTCTTGCGCACCTGGTCCATCGCTGCAGCAAAGCCTGTGACATGGCGAGTCAAGGTATCGACCAGGGAGAGCAACTGGCCGATTTGCGCGAGCGACGACCTTATATGCTCGGTGCCCTTGCCGAGGTGCCCGATGGCATTGTTGGACAGGAGCCGCGCCTCCTCGCTTGCTTCGGAAACCTTCGTCTGGTCCTCGTTGAGCGCTTCGATGGTGCCCAGCAGCGCGACGTGCTCGTTGCGCAATTGCTTGGAGGATTCGATCACGGATTGGACCAGGCCCGCTACGTCCGAACAGCCCATCGCAACATCGCTGCAGCTTTGCGAAATGCCTTCGACGGCCTCGCTCCTGGCGATGTCGATCACTTCGTGCTTCATGCGCCCCAATCCCCGATTGTATTTTCGGCAGGCGGGTTAGCATCGGGATGGTTATCAGGCCGTTAACATTTGTCCGCTTTGGCCGGGTTGCTCGAAGTTCAGCTCCTGTCGTCCTCATGGCGGATTTCGCGCGGGACATCGGCGAACATCTTCCTTGCCGCCGGCCGTTCGTTGATTTGCTCTATCCAGCGAAGCAGGCCCGGCGTGTCTTCCTTGTTCACCAGTTCGGGATAGCCAAACTGCATCCCGTTCGCGATCGCGAAATTGCAGATATCGGCCAACGTGTATTGTCCGGGAACGAGCCATTCATTGTCGCGCAGGTGATCGTCGAGCCGCTTCACCGAGACGGCGATCTTGCGCATTTCATCGTCGAGAATGTCCTGCGGGAAGCCTTCGCGGGCCCGGCGCCATTTCACCTGCTGCTCGGGGATCGGGATCGCCTTCACCTTCTCCTCGAACTCCGCATCGCTCAGGTCCTGGGCCATCTTGCCGACATAGCGGTGCCACCCGATGGTCGAGACGCACCAGCAGAAATATTCGTCGACCCATTTGGTCCAGACCCGCATCTGCGCCTTGCCCCACGAGCTTTCAGGCCGCAATTTCACCTCGGTCGGGTATTCGTCTTCCAGATATTCGCAGATGACGGTGCTTTCGGTAATCACATGCTCGCCATCGACCAGCGCCGGGACCTGGCCCCGCGGATTGATTTTCTTGAACCAGTCGGAATGATGTTCGAATTTGGCGGGATTGAGCTGGTGCTGTTCGTATTCGAGGCCTTTCTCGTAAAGCGTGAGCATCGGCTTCATCGAGTTGGCGCCGGGTCCGAAACTGTACAGCTTGAGCATTGTCGGGCATTCCTCTTCTGATGCCTTGGGATTAGACTCGGCTGGCGGCCAAGAGCAAGCGGATAAGGCGACCCAATCGATGTTCTTCAACCTGGTCGAGCAATTGCGGGACGCCGGCATTCCTGCCTCGGCCAAGGAACAGTTGCTGCTGCTGGAAGCGCTCGACAATGAGGTGATCGAGCGCAACCTGGAACAATTCTACTTTCTCTCGCGCTCGATTTTCGTGAAGGACGAGGCACTGCTCGACCGCTTCGACCTTGTCTTCCAAAAGGTCTTTCGCGGGATCGTCCCGGACGACGACGAATCGAATGCCCCACTTCCCGAAGACTGGCTCAAGGCAGTTGCCGAACGCTTCCTCAGCGAGGAGGAAATGGCACGGATCAAATCGCTCGGCTCGTGGGAAGAGATCATGGCGGCGCTGAAGGAGCGCCTCGCCGAGCAACAGGAACGCCACGAAGGCGGCAACAGATGGATCGGGACCGGCGGGACTTCGCCCTTCGGCAATGCCGGTTACAATCCCGAGGGAGTCCGGATCGGCGGCAAGAGCACTTACGGCCGCGCGATCAAGGTGTGGGAGCAACGCCAGTATCGCGATCTCGACAGCAGCCGCGAACTGGGGACGCGCAATATCAAGCTGGCGCTACGCCGGCTGCGAAAATTCGCCCGTGAGAGCGCGGCGCACGAACTCGATCTCGAGGCCACCATCGAGGGCACCGCCCGGCAAGGCTGGCTCGACATCCGCCTGCGGCCGGAGCGGCACAACGCGGTCAAACTGCTGCTGTTCCTCGACGTCGGAGGGTCGATGGATCCGCATATCCGGATCTGCGAGGAGTTGTTCAGCGCCGCGACGAGCGAATTCAAGCACCTCGAATTCTTCTACTTCCACAATTGCCTCTATGAATCCGTGTGGAAGGACAACCGGCGGAAGCGTACCAAGGCGACCGCGACCTGGGATGTGCTGCACAAGTTCGGGAGCGACTACAAGGTGATCTTCGTCGGCGATGCGGCGATGAGTCCCTACGAGATCCTCCAACCCGGCGGGGCGATCGAGCATTTCAACGAGGAACCGGGCGCGCGCTGGCTCGAACGGGTAGCGAGCGCCTATCCGGCGGTGGCGTGGCTCAACCCGGTGCCGGAGCGGTATTGGGACCACTCGAGCTCGACCGGGATCATCCGCCAATTGATCGGCGAGCGCATGTACCCGCTCACCCTCGACGGGATCGACCAGGCGATGCGGTCGCTAAGCCGCAAGCGGGGGCATTAAGACCCCTGCCCGGCAGCGGGAATGTGCTTACCTTACGCGGCCGCGCTGGATCAGGTTGAGCACGCCCAGCAAGATGACTGCGCCAACCACCGCAACCAGCAGGCCGGTGATCGAGAATTCCTGCACCGAGCCGACGATGCCGAACTGGTTCGCGACCAGATTGCCCACCACCGAGCCAACGCAACCGACGACAACGTTCCAGAATATGCCCATCGACGCATCGCGGTTCATCACCTTGCTGGCCAGCCAGCCGGCAATGCCGCCCACGATTATTGCGATAATCCAACCCATAAGTCTCTCCTGCTTTATACGGCCGAAACGGGGCAAAAAGCCCGAGGACATGGTTACATGGAATGGCGAGCAATGTCACACATGCCACGCCCATGCTTCAGTAACGCAGGAATCGGGCGGTCTGTTCCCGCCAATGTGCCTCGTCGCGCGCGGCTTCGACGTCCAGATCACCGGGTGTAGCCGAGCGATCGTCCACCCATTCGCGCAGAAGCGGCCCGCCATTGATCACATCAATCGCAAGCCGAGTGGTCTCGTACTCATAGGGGAAATCGCGCCAGATTTCGTAATTCGGGTGAAGCCGGCGGATCGCCTTCAATGCCAGCGCCTGAAGCCGCCATGGCCGGAATTTCGCGTGGCTGTAGAATGGGCCCTCGGCATGGACCATCAGGGCGTTGCACAGCCGGCCCTGGTGCTTATGGAAGGTCGGTTCGAACCAGCATTCCCGGATCCGGCACCCGTCGAGCCAGTGCGGCGCGAGCCGTTCCATCTCAGCCAGCACCTCTCCGGCCCCCAGATCGGGGGCGCCGAACAGCACTTCGAGCGGGCGGGTCGTCCCCCTCCCCTCGCTCAAAGTCGTCCCTTCGAGCATCACCGAACCGGGATAGACCCGCGCCATGTTGAGCGTCGCGGCGTTTGGGCTGGGGTTGATCCACGCGCGATCGTGCGGCCACCCGAAGCCGGGGCCCGTTTCGGGCTGCCAGCCCTCCAGCTCGATCACGCGGTAATCGACGTCGAGCTTGAAATGATCGACGAACCAGCGGCCCATTTCGCCGAGTGTGAGGCCATGCCGCATCGGCATCGGCCCGGCGCCGACGAAGCTCTCCTCGCCCGGGCGCAAGGTGAGCCCCTCGATGGGGCGGCCGATCGGATTGGGCCGGTCGAGCACCCAGACCGACTTGCCGTGCCTTGCGGCCTCTTCGAGCAAATACAGCAGCGTGGTGACGAAGGTGTAGATCCGGCAGCCAAGGTCCTGCAGGTCGAACAGGAAGACATCGGCCGTGTCCATCATCGCCGCCGTCGGACGGCGAACCTCGCCATAGAGGCTGAAGACCGGGATGCCGTAGACGGGATCGATCTCGTCACCGGTTTCGATCATATTGTCCTGCTTGTCGCCCTTGAGCCCATGCTGCGGGCCGAAGGCGGCAGCCAGGTTCACCCCGTCGCATTCGAACAGCGCATCGAGCGAATGGACCAGGCTCTCGGTCACCGAGGCCGGATGCGCGACCAGCGCGACGCGCTTGCCGTGGAGCGGCTTGCGGAGCCCGGGGTCCGCCAGCAGGCGATCGATGCCGAACTTCATACTGCCGCGGGTGCAGGAAGCGTTGCTGCAAAGCAAGCCGGATGGTGGAAATCGGGCTTGCCTTCGGGATGGGCCAACGCCCAAAAGGACAGCACGCCGCCCTCCTCCTCGATCACGGCGGACAGGCCCAGCCCGCAGGGCACTCCTGGCAGGCCGGAAGCCGGTATCGCCGCATCGAAAATCGCGAAACTCGATCCGATCCGCATGGTGCAATCGGGTTCGCGCGGGAATTCCCGCTCGCGCATGCCCGCGCGGTAGTCGTCGAAATCATAGGCCGCCCAGCGTTCCGACGGCGAGAGATTCAGTTCGACATAGGCCAACCCGCCCTCGGGCATCAGGAACGCCTCGAAACAGGTCGTCTGCCACAGCCCATCCGCCCTGCCCTTGCCCGCGAAGGCCGGGACGACGAGCGTGCCGGCCCCGTCGATCCGCCAGCGCAAGCGCAGCCAGTTTGCATCATGCCCGATGATGCGCGCTTCGATCGATGAAATTCCGGTGGCCGGGTGATCGGGGTGGCAAGCCAAAGGATAGATTTGCAACCTTGTTCCTCCGTGCTAACCGCCCGCGCCTGACAAGAGGGCATCATGAGCGATTACAAGTCCAGCCTGCTGCGCCTGCTCGACGAGCGCGGCTATATCCACCAGCTGACCGATGCCGAGGGCCTTGATGCCCTCGCCAGCAAGCAGGTGGTGCCGGGTTATATCGGCTTCGATGCCACTGCGCCATCGCTCCATGTCGGCAGCCTGGTCCAGATCATGTTGCTGCGCCGACTGCAGCAGGCCGGACACCGGCCGATCGTCGTCATGGGCGGCGGCACCACCAAGATCGGCGATCCTTCGGGCAAGGACGAAAGCCGCAAACTGCTTACGCACGAGGTAATCGAAGACAACATCGCTTCGATCCGCACCGTGTTTGAGCGCCTGCTCCGGTTCGACGACAGCGAGACCGGGGCGGTGATGGTCAATAACGATGACTGGCTTGGTGAACTCGGTTACGTCGACCTGCTGCGCGATGTCGGACCGCATTTCACCATCAACCGGATGCTGACATTCGACTCGGTCAGGTTGCGGCTCGAACGCGAACAGCCGCTGACCTTCCTCGAATTCAACTACATGATCCTCCAGGCCTACGATTTTCGCGAACTGGCATTGCGCAATGGCTGCCGCCTGCAGATGGGCGGCTCCGACCAGTGGGGCAACATCGTCAACGGAATCGAGCTCGCGCGGCGCAAGGACGGGCTGGAACTGTTCGGCGTCACCACCCCGCTGATTACCACCGCCGACGGTTCGAAAATGGGCAAGACTGCCGCCGGAGCCGTCTGGCTCAATGAGGATGCCCTGCCAGCCTGGGACTTCTGGCAATATTGGCGCAACACCGACGACCGCGATGTCGGCCGCTTCCTGCGGCTGTTCACCGATGTCCCGCTCGACGAGGTTGCCCGGCTCGAAGCGCTCGAAGGCAGCGAGATCAACGCCGCCAAGATCGTGCTCGCCAACGAGGTCACGAAACTGGTCCGCGGCGAAGCAGCGGCCAGAGCCGCTGAAGAAACCGCCGCCACGACCTTCGGTTCGGGTGGAATTGGCGAAGACCTGCCCGAGCTTGGCGTGCCCGCCGATGGCATCCGCATCGCCCAGGCCTGCACCGAGATCGGCTTTGCCGCCTCGAACGGCGAAGCGAAGCGCAAGATCGCCGAAGGGGCCGTCCGGCTCGACGACGAGCCGGTTTCGGACCCTGCGCTACTCGTCAAGATCGCCAGCGGCGAGACCCGCAAACTGAGCCTCGGCAAGAAACGCCACGGCGTCTTGCGCGGCTTGTAAACCCCGGATCAAGCTGTTGAGAAAGGCCTAATCGCGCCTTTACGATTTGGCAGAGTTTTCCTGCCAGAAGGTACCTCCACGCATAGTTTAGTGATGGAGGTCGTGGACAGTGGCAGGTGGAGCTCAACTCTCGGTCCCGGAATTGCGCCGTGCTGCGCGGCATCCGGTAGACTTCCCCGTGATTGCGGAACATCGCGATCGCGGAGACATCTCGTTGCATGTCGTCAACATCTCCGCGCATGGCTTCATGGTCGACGATGCTGCCGGGCTCAATCGCGGCGAGCGGGTGATCATCCGTCTGCCGGAAATCGGACGGATCGAAGCCTATGTCATCTGGACCCGCGACGATCGTGCCGGCTTCCAGTTCGAGCGGATCATCCGGCTCGACGATTTCATGCACATGATCGAGTCGCTCCAGCCCAATCCGCGCCTGCGCAACCGCCGCTGACGCCGTTCGATCGGGCGGTATAGCGCCGCTTGGCTTACCAAATCTTCTGATTGCTTGGCTTTGACCGGAGCCGGTGCCATTGGCGCCCGGTGATGAATCCCAGGTCGCCCTTCCGGATAGCAAACTTCAGGGCCTACTGGCTCGGGCGCCTGGCGATGACGCTGGCGCAATATTCCATGCTGCTGATCATCGGCTGGCAGACCTACAATATCGCGCGCGACAGCGGAATGAGCGTGGGGGAAGCCTCGGGCCAGCTGGCCCTGATCGGATTGCTCCAGTTCCTCCCGCTGTTCGTGCTCACCCCCTTTTCGGGGCTTACCGCCGACCGCCTCGACCGGCGCAAGCTTTCGCAGCTGACCACCCTGCTGCAGGCCGCATGCGCAGCGATCCTGGCACTGTTGACGCTGCAGGACGCGATCTCGCTTTACTGGCTGTTCGGCGTGGCGATCCTGTTGGGGATCGCGCGGGCCTTCGCTGGCCCTGCGCTGAGCGCGCTCGCGCCCAACCTCGTGCCAAGGGAAATCCTGCCCAACGCCATCGCCCTGTCCTCGATCGCCTGGCAGGTCGGGATGATCGTCGGGCCGGCGCTGGGCGGCTATCTCTACGTTATCGATTCCGCGCTGCCCTATGGCGTGGCGCTGGGGCTGTTCCTTTTATCCATCGTCTCGCTTGGCTTCATCGGCCCGACTCCCAGGACGGTGGTCGTAGGCGCGCGAAAGCCGGTAAGTCAGATGATCGAGGGCATGCACTATGTCTGGCGCAACAAGATGGTGCTCGGATCGATCACGCTCGACCTGTTCGCCGTATTCCTTGCCGGGGCCACCGCCCTGTTCCCGGTGTTCGCTCGCGACATCCTCGAGGTCGGCGCGACCGGGCTGAGCCAACTCGCCGCCGCACCGGCGGTCGGCGCGGCTGTAACGGCCGCCTATTTCTCGTTTCGGCCG
This sequence comes from Candidatus Andeanibacterium sp., assembly GCF_057143545.1. Lineage (NCBI taxonomy): Bacteria > Pseudomonadati > Pseudomonadota > Alphaproteobacteria > Sphingomonadales > Sphingomonadaceae > Candidatus Andeanibacterium > Candidatus Andeanibacterium sp. The sequence goes on along the minus strand of NZ_DBNHSF010000058.1, from coordinate 11,297 downwards.
CTCAAGACCAATGTCGGACCGAAAATGCTCTGGGCAGTCGGCATATTCGGGCTGGCGACGATCGTCTTCGGCCTCTCGACATTCATGCCGCTCTCGCTGGCGATGCTGTTCATCGTCGGCTGCGCGGACATGTTCTCGGTCTATATCAGGCAGTCGCTGATCCAGCTGCACACGCCCGACGACAAGCGCGGCCGGGTCTCTTCGGTCTCGCAGATGACCATTTCCGCCTCGAACGAATTCGGCGACTTCTTTTCGGGCTCGCTCGCCTTCGCGATCGGGCCGGTCGCGGCGGTGGTCGTCGGCGGTGTCGGTGCGATCGTGACGGTGCTGGCATGGAGCCGCCTGTTCCCGGTGCTGCGCAAGACACGAACCTTCGACCCGCCCGAGGAATTGGTCTAGTCTTCCCACAAACGACCCCGCTGGAGGATTCGCAATGAAAGCCAACAACGTCCTCGAAACCATTGGCAATACGCCGCATATCCGCCTTTCCCGGCTGTTTCCCGAACACGAAGTCTGGGTAAAGTCGGAGCGCACCAATCCCGGCGGTTCGATCAAGGACCGGATCGCGCTGGCGATGATCGAAGCAGCCGAGAAGTCGGGCGACTTGCGGCCCGGCAGCACGATCATCGAGCCGACCAGCGGCAATACCGGGATCGGGCTGGCGATGGTCGCCGCGGTCAAGGGTTACAAGCTCATCCTCGTGATGCCCGAAAGCATGTCGATCGAACGGCGGCGGCTGATGCTCGCCTATGGTGCGAGCTTCGACCTCACCCCGCGCGAGCTGGGCGTCAAGGGTGCGCTCGAACGGGCGGCCCAGCTGCACGAGCAGACGCCGGACAGCTGGATCCCCCAGCAGTTCGAAAACCCGGCCAATGTCGAAGTTCACGCCAAGACCACCGCACAGGAAATCCTCGCCGACTTCAGCGACACGCCGATCGATGTCCTCATCACCGGGGTTGGGACCGGAGGCCACCTCACGGCCTGTGCCGAGGTGCTCAAGGAGCATTGGAGCGGAATGAAGGCGTTTGCCGTGGAGCCCGAACTCTCGCCGGTGATCTCGGGCGGCCAGCCCGGACCGCACCCGATCCAGGGCATCGGGGCCGGCTTCATTCCCGGCAACCTCCACACCAGGGCGATCGACGGGGCGATCCAGGTCGACGCGGAAGACGCCAAGGAGATGGCGCGCCAATGCGCCACGAAGGAAGGGTTGCTGGTCGGGATTTCATCGGGCGCAACGCTGGCGGCAATTTCGAAGAAGCTGCCCGAACTCGATGCCGGTGCACGGATCCTGGGATTCAATTACGACACCGGCGAACGCTATCTGTCGGTGCCCGAATTCCTGCCCGAATGAGCGCTTTCGAAAAAGTCCCCTACGCCGACGGCGAAACCGCGCTGACCGGGCTGCTGTTTCGCCCGGCCGGCACTCCGCGCGCGGCGATCGCGGTCTATCCGACGATCATGAACACGACCCAGGCGGTCGAAGACAAGGCGCAGGCCCTGGCCAAGGCGGGCTATCTCGCCCTTATCGTCGATTACTATGGCGAGAAGCCCGCGGGCTTTCCCCGCGCGCGCGAACTTGCGGCGGGTATCCGCCAACAGGGCCCTGAAACCTATCGCAAGCGGCTCAAGGCAGGTTTGCGCGCGCTCGCTTCGCTGCCCGAATTCGGACCCGATATGCCGATGGCCGCGATCGGCTTCTGCATGGGTGGAGGTGCGGTGCTGGAACTGGCGCGAGACGGAGCGCCGCTTGCTTGTGTCGTCAGCTTCCACGGGTTGCTCGGGACCGACCTGCCCGCTGCGCCCGGCACGATTTCCGCCCGCATCCTCGTCTGCCATGGCGACGCCGATCCCATGGTCCCCCGCCAGCAAGTCGTCCAGTTCTGGCGGGAAATGACCGAGGCCCGGGCCAACTGGCATTTCCATTCCTATTCGGGGGTCAAACACGGTTTCACCAATCCCTATCCGGTGCAGGGTAACGATGCGGTGGCCTACGATGCCAGCGCGGATCGCCAGAGCTGGGCGGCAATGCATTCGCTGTTCGACGAGGTGTTCGGGTGATTTCGGCCCCTGCAATTGCCTGTCCCCGGCGGATACTCGGCAATTGGCCCTGCATTAATTCATTCTTAGCCGCTGCGCCTTAGACTTCCGGCGTTTTCGGAGGTGCAGGAAATGGGTGCGACAATTCAAAAGCGTAGTCCGAAACGCTCGCGGGTCTTGCTCTCGGCAAGGATCGAGTGCGCAGGCGGCCAGCAGGATGTCCGCATTCGCGACGTATCGCTTGAAGGCGCAATGATCGAATCCTCCAGCCCGCCACCGGTCGGCGAACAGATCGGCCTGTCATGCGGCGACACGCACATGAACGGCAAGGTGGCGTGGGTCGACGCGCCCTGGTTCGGGCTTGAATTCTCCGAACCGTTGCGAGGTTCGGACCTCGCCGATGCCGCAGGAAACACACTCAAGGTTTCGGCACCGAAAGCCTATCGCCACGACCGGCTGCCCGAACTCGACGAAGCGGTCGACGTCGATGCTCGCATCATCCGGTTTCGCCCGGCATCCAAATAGCAGGCAAGGCCTGAAGCACTCCGGCGCCCCGCGATGACCATTCACCAGCATGATTTCCAGCCAACCAGCGGGCAGAAACGCGACCTGAGGTCGCACCGCATCATTCGCGCGGAACTCGTCGACAAATTCGCCCTGGCGCGCGACATCGTGATCTGGAACGTTTCTAAGACCGGTATCGGCGCTTCGACCCGCGGGAAAGTGCCGCAAGAGGGATCGGACGTCACGCTCAACCTGCTCGATTCCCCGCCCATCCATGGCACGGTCCGCTGGGTGGACGGCGATTCCTTCGGGATCGCGCTGGCCGACGAGATCGACCTCGAATTTCTTTCGGAAAAGATCAAGCACAAGCAGGCCGAACGCCGACAGGCCACCGGCTGGGAAGTCGACCGGATACACAAGGTCGCGAACCCGGTTCGGGAAGTTTCGACCTTGCGCAAGATCTAGGCGCGTCGGCGCGCTGGCCGATTACCATTCCTGATTACGCCGCAGTTTCGAACTGCTCCGGCGTCAAGGCCATCATCGCTTCGGCCCCGCCTTCGATCTTGCGCCGCAACGCACCGGCATCGGGGGTGAAGCGCTCGGCAAAATAGCGCGCGGTGACAAGCTTGGCTTCGTAGAATGCCTTGTCGTCCGATCCCGCCGCCAGTTTCGCCTGCGCGACTCTCGCCATGCGCAGCCACATCAACCCGAAGGTCACGATCCCCATGATATGCATGTAGTGGTGCGCGCCGGCCGCGAGCTGGTTGGGGTCCTGCATTGCGTTCTGCATGAACCACATAGTCGCGGCCTTCTGTTCATTGAGCGCCTTTTCGAGCCGCTCGGCGATCGGGCCGAGCACTTCGTCGCCCTTGGCGGCGGCGACTTCCTCCTCGACCAGCTTGAAGAAGGCCTGGATCGCCTTGCCGCCCTTGGCCGGGAGCTTGCGCCCGCACAGATCCATTGCCTGGATCCCGTTGGTGCCTTCGTAGATCATCGCGATCCTTGAATCCCGGACGAACTGCTCGACCCCGGTTTCCCAGATATAGCCGTGGCCTCCGAACACCTGCTGCATATTGTTGGCGACTTCATAGCCCTTGTCGGTGCCGTAGCCCTTGATCACCGGCGTCAGCAGGCTGATGAGATCGTCCGCCGCTTCCCGGTCTTCCGCGCTTGGCGATTTGTGCGCGAGATCGACTTGCAGCGCGCCCCACAGGACCAGCGCGCGCATCCCTTCGTTGAAAGCCTTGGCATCCATCAGCATCCGCCGGACATCGGGATGGACGATGATCGGATCGGCGCGCGCTGCGGGATCGGGCCGGTCCTTGAGCGCCTTGCCCTGCCGCCGGTCCTGCGCATATTGCACGGCGTTCTGGTAGGCCACCTCGGCCTGGCCGAGGCCCTGCACGCCAACGCCGAGCCGCGCTGCATTCATCATGATGAACATCGCCGCGAGACCCTTGTTTTCCTCGCCGACGATCCAGCCCCTGGCGCCGTCGTAATTCATTACGCAGGTCGAATTGCCGTGGATGCCCATCTTGTGTTCGATCGAACCGCAGGAGACGCTGTTGCGCTCTCCCAGCGAACCATCCTCGTTGACGAGGAATTTGGGCACGATGAAAAGCGAAATGCCCTTGGACGAATCCGGCGCGCCGGGCGTCTTGGCGAGCACAAGATGGATGATGTTCTCGGCCAGGTCGTGCTCGCCGGCCGAGATGAAGATCTTGGTCCCGCTGATCGCATAGGTGCCGTCGCCTTGCGGCTCGGCCTTGGTCCGGATCATGCCGAGATCGGTCCCGCAATGCGGCTCTGTCAGGTTCATCGTGCCGAGCCATTTGCCGGAAACCATGTTGGGCACATATTTCTGCTTGAGCTCGTCGGATGCGGTGGCGAGGATTGCCGACACGGCCCCGTTGGTCAGCCCGGGATACATGGCGAAGGCGTGGTTCGCGGTGCAAAGATACTCTTCGAGGACAAATCCCAGCACATGCGGCAGGCCCTGCCCGCCATATTCGGCCGGAAGCGAGAGCGTGCCCCAGCCGGCCTCGCAATATTGCGCATAGGCCTCCTTGAAGCCGTCCGGCGTTGTCACGCTGCCGTCGTCGTGACGGGTGCAGCCCTGCTTGTCGCCGACCTGGTTCAGCGGCTGGAGAACCTCGGCAGCGAATTTGCCGGCCTCCTCGACTATCGCATCGACCATGTCGGGGGTAGCCGCTTCGAAGCCCGGCAGATTGCCGTAGCTTTCGAGTTCGAGCAGCTCGTTGATGACAAAGCGCGTGTCGCGGGTCGGGGCCTTGTAAATCGGCATAGGGGTCTCTCCAGAGGGGCTATCTAGCCAGTTCGAGATGTTCGAGAATATTGACGAAGTCGCTCAGTTCGCGGATCGAACTTTCGATGTCGGCTTTCTGCTGCTTCAGCTTGGAAATCTTTTCCTTGCAGCGCTGCATCGTCACTCGCCGCTGTTCGGCGCGTCCGTCGTCGAGGTCGTAGAGATCGATCATCTCGCGGATTTCCGCGAGGCTGAAGCCGACATTCTTGGCCCGCATGATCCATGCAAGCCGGGCGCGATCGCGCTTGGAATAGATGCGCGTGAGGCCCTGCCGCGTTGGCGCGATCAGGCCCTCGTCTTCGTAGAACCGCAAGGCGCGCGCGGTGCAGCCGAATTCCCGGGTGAGATCTGAAATCGAATAGGTCTCGCGTTCCTCCTCGTCGGGTCGCTCCAGATGCGCTCCCGAATGGGAGTCATTCGCAGATCCGTTCATCGCTGCAGTGGCCATGCCGGCAATCTAGTTGACCTTTACGTAAAGGTCAACTCAGGCAGGAACAAGCAGGTCCCCATCCAGCCTGCGATAGAAACAGCTTGCCGCGCCGGTGTGGCAGGCCGGACCGGAAGGGCGGGCTCTCACAACGATCGCATCCTGGTCGCAATCGACCAGCAGTTCGACGACCTCGAGGACGTTCCCCGATGTCTCGCCTTTCATCCACAGTCGCCCACGGCTGCGCGAGTAGAAATGGGCCCGGCCGGTCTCGCGGGTCCGGGCAAGCGCCTCCCGGTCCATGAACGCCACCATCAACACCTGGTTGGTGTCGGCATCGGTCACCACTGCGGCGAGCAGGCCATTGGTGTCGAATTTCGGGACGAATGCCGTTCCCTGCTCGATATTGGCCGCGTCTTCAGAGTCTTCAGAAATGATCCCGGTCCTTTCACGTCCGATTTATGGTGCCTGGCGTCATGAAGTCTTGTTGCAGGATAACCACAGATAGCCGCCAAAATCCATGGATTCCCGCGACCCCCCTTCCGCCAGCGCCCATTCGATGGAATTACTCCACTCGCGGTGCATGTCACCGCCCACCAATACCGGGTCAGCTGCAAACAGCGCCAAGGAATAGGGGGTCTCGGCATGGCTTTCGACGAGGGCCTGTCGTTTGAAATGAGGGAATTAGGTCGTGGCAATACGGGGGTAACGCCACAATCGCTTCGAGCGACGGCCTAAGCAGAATCGTCACGTGAGCGCCCGAGGAATTCCTCGGGCGCTTTTGCGTTCCGCCCCGCGTGATCGAGCGCTTCGTCTAGCACCCGGGCAAAACAGGCGATCCTGACTCGTCTGGCACCGGCACGCTTCAACTGGGCGACACAGGCGTCGCTGGTGGCACCGCTGGTCAGGACGTCGTCCACCAGCAGGACCTGTTTGCCCTCCAGCAAGGCCCGCCGCGCTGGATTGACCGCGATCGCGCCCTGGATCGCCCGCGCCCGCGCCTTGCGTCCTAGACCGCCGAGCACCGGCGTCGGCTTGCGGCGGACCAGGCCGTCGACCAGCAAGTCCAGTTCCTTGAGCTTCGCCAATTCGCCGGCCAACAGCACCGCCTGGTTGAACCCGCGTCGCCACAGCCGCCAGCGATGCAAGGGGACCGGGACCACCAGCCACTCGCCCTCGAGGCTTGCCAGGCGGGCAGCAATAAGCCGTGCCAGCATCGGGGCGAGCGCGATCCTCCTTCCGTGCTTGAAGGCCAGCACCAGTCTGCGCGAGGTGTCGTTGTAGAGCGTCGCGGCGGCGATCCCGTCATGCTTCGGCGGCGCCGCGAGGCACGGCCCGCAAACGCTCCCCAGCTGCACACCGGCGCCGAACGGCCGCTGGCAGCGCGTGCAGGCCGGCTCGCCAGGAATTGCCAGCTCCGCCCAGCATGACGCGCACAGACCGGTCTGGGCGGCGATCGCCCCGCCGCAGACGGGACAGCGCGGCGGAAAGACGAAATCGACCAGCGGTGCGAACGAAGCGGACAGGGTCTGGACGAATGCCACCGCGCCATGCTGCCTTGCTTGCATGGACGAGGCAAGCCGTGCAGTTGGGCGCGATGTCCGGTTCCACCCCCCCGACGATCTTTTCGCCTGCGCGAAGAGCAGCGAGACGAGCACGAATGCTGGCGTTGCAAACGCGCTCCGATGCTCCCCGCTATATTTTGGATGACATGGTCGAGGACGTACTTGAACGGATCGGTTTCCTCAATCATGAGCCCCGGCGATCGCTGATCATCGGCGACTGGACCGGCTCGCTTGCCCGGCAATTGCAGGGCGATATCACCACTGCGCCTCCCGGACTCGACGAAGCGGCTCCCTACCCGTTCGGCGGTTTCGATTCCATCGCCAGTCTCGGCACGCTCGATACGGTCAACGACCTGCCCGGCGCGCTGATCCATCTGTGCAATGCGCTCGCACCCGGCGGGTTGATGATCGCAAGCTTCCTAGGCGCGGGCAGCCTGCCGGTGCTGCGTCAATGCATGCTTGCCGCGGATGGAGACCGTCCGGCAGCGCGCATGCACCCGATGGTCGATGTGCGCACCGGCGGGCAATTGCTCCAGCGCTGCGGCTTTGCCAATCCGGTGGTCGATAGCCGGGGGATCGACGTCAGTTTTCCGTCCCTTCTGGCATTGGTGCACGACCTGCGTGCCCAAGGTCTGGGCAATGTCCTTGCCGATCCCGGACCGCTACTCACCAAATCCGCCCTCGCCCGCGCCGAGGCCAAGTTCGCCGAGCTCGCCGACGCGGATGGCCGGGTGACCGAGCATTTCGAGATCCTGACGCTGAGCGGCTGGCGGGCGTGAATTCACGCGCAGGCGGGAATCTCGGGCCCCATGCAAAGCGCAAGTGGCACGAGGTCCCTGCCTTCGTAGGGACTCACGCCTTCAACGCCGCCTGCGCCGCGGCCAGCCGCGCGATCGGCACGCGATAAGGCGAGGCGCTGACGTAGTCGAGGCCCACTTCCTCGCAGAAGCGGATGCTCGCCGGGTCGCCGCCATGCTCGCCGCAAATGCCGAGCTTGATGTCCGGCCGCGTCGCCCGGCCCCGCTCGGCCGCGAGCGAAACCAGCTGCCCGACCCCATCGATGTCGAGGCTCACGAACGGATCGCGCGCAAAGATTCCCTTGTCGACATAGGCCGGCAGGAAACGCCCCGAATCATCGCGACTGAGGCCGAGCGTGGTCTGGGTCAGATCGTTGGTCCCGAAGCTGAAGAACGCCGCGGTTTCGGCGATCTCGCCCGCCATCAGCGCCGCGCGCGGGAGCTCGATCATCGTCCCGACGATATAATCGAGCACCGTGCCCTTCTCAGCGAAGACCTCGCCCGCCACGCGGTCAATCACATCCTTCAGGATATCGAGTTCGCGCCTGGTCGCGACCAGCGGCACCATCACTTCGGGTACGATCGCCTCACCGTGTCCGGCCGCGACTTCGCAGGCGGCCTCGAAGATCGCCCGCGCCTGCATCTCGTAGATTTCGGGGAAGGTGATCCCCAGGCGGCACCCGCGATGGCCGAGCATCGGGTTGAATTCCTGCAGCTCCTCGGCCCGGCGCTTCAGATGGTCGAGCCCGAAGCCGGTCGCGCCGCTGAGTTCGACGAAATCCTCTTCCGTATGCGGCAGGAATTCGTGCAGCGGAGGGTCGAGCAGGCGGATCGTCACCGGCAGACCGCGCATCACTTCGAAGATCGCGATGAAATCCTTGCGCTGTTCGGGCAGCAGCTTGTCGAGCGCCTGCTTCCGGCCCTTGGTGTCGTCGGCCATGATCATGTGGCGTACGGCGGTGATCCGCTCGTCGTCGAAGAACATATGCTCAGTCCGGCACAGCCCGATGCCTTCGGCACCGAATTGGCGCGCCATCCGGCAATCGGCGGGTGTTTCGGCATTGGTGCGGACCTTCATCCGCCGATGCCGGTCGGCCCATTCCATCAGCGTGGCGAAATCGCCCGCCAGCTCGGGTTCGATGGTTGGCACTTCGCCGGCCATCACCTGGCCGGTCGATCCATCGAGCGTGATTATGTCGCCTTCCTTGAGCGCGCGCCCACCAATCCTGAGCGAGCGGGACGCCATGTCGATTTGCACCGCCGACGCACCCGATACGCAGGGCCGCCCCATCCCGCGCGCGACCACCGCCGCGTGGCTGGTCATCCCGCCGCGCGCGGTGAGGATGCCCTTGGCCGCGTGCATGCCGTGGATGTCTTCCGGGCTGGTTTCGACCCGCACCAGGATCACGCTTTCGCCGCGGGCCGCGCGGGTCTCGGCGGTTTCGGCATCGAGCACGATCGCGCCCGAGGCCGCGCCGGGCGAAGCCGGCAGCGCGCTGGTTATCACGTCGCGGACAGCAGCGGGGTCGAGTGTCGGGTGGAGCAATTGGTCGAGCGCCATCGGATCGACCCGCATGATCGCGGTGGTCTCGTCGATGAGGCCTTCGCCGACCATGTCGACCGCGAGCTTGAGCGCGGCCTTGGCGGTGCGCTTGCCGCTGCGGGTCTGTAGCATCCACAACTTGCCGCGTTCGACGGTGAATTCGATGTCCTGCATGTCCTTGTAGTGCCGCTCGAGCAGCTCGAACACGCGGGCGAGCTCGGCATAGGGCTCGGGCATCGCCTCTTCCATGCTGGGAGCCTTGGCTCCGGCGCGCTCGCGCGCGGCCTTGGTGAGATATTGCGGGGTTCGAATCCCGGCGACGACATCCTCGCCCTGGGCATTGACCAGCCATTCGCCGTAATAGGCCTTCTCGCCGGTCGCCGGATCGCGCGTGAAGGCGACCCCGGTGGCGGAAGTGTCGCCCATATTGCCGAACACCATCGCCTGGACATTGACCGCTGTGCCCCAATCGCCCGGAATGTCGTTCAGCCGGCGATAGACCCTGGCGCGGTCCGAATCCCAGCTATCGAACACCGCGGCAATCGCGCCCCACAGCTGTTCGCTGACATCCTGCGGGAACGGCTTGACCATCTCCTGCTCGACGATCGCCTCGTATTCCGCGACCAGGCGCTTCCAGTCCTCGGCGTCCATTTCGGTATCGGCGTAGAAGCCGTTGTCTTCCTTGGCGATTTCGAGCGCTTCCTCGAACAGCCCATGATCGAGCCCGAGCACGACATCGGAATACATGTGGATAAAGCGGCGGTAGCTGTCCCATGCAAAGCGCTCGTCGCCCGAGGTTTCGGCAAGGCCCTTCACCGTCTCGTCGTTGAGCCCGAGATTGAGCACCGTGTCCATCATGCCGGGCATCGAAACCCGCGCGCCCGAGCGGACCGAGACCAGCAGCGGGTCTGTGGGATCGCCGAATTTCTTGCCAACAGCGGCTTCGATATGAGAGAGCGCCCTGGCGACTTCTGCGCGCAATTCGACGCTGAAGTCGCTGCCTCCGGCGAGGTATTTCACGCATTCCTCGGTCGTGATCGTGAAGCCGGGCGGGACCGGGAGGCCGATTGCGGCCATCTCGGCGAGGTTTGCCCCCTTGCCGCCGACGATGGTCTTGTCGCGCGAGCGGGGATCGGCGGAAGCGGCGTCACCGCCGAAGCTGTAGACCGATGCCACCATTCGAAATCCTTTTGAGGGTGACACAAGTGACAGGTGTAACCCTTGCCGTCACCCCAGGCAAAGCCTTGTTTATCCTGAGGAAACCGATGCCGGAGTGACACAGGCACGGTCCTGGGAAAATAGAATATTCCTACCCTTCGATTTTCGAAAAGTCCGCCACTTTGTGCACTGCAGCACGAAACCGCGCAAGCAGGTCGAGGCGGCTGGCGCGCTTTTCCTTGTCCTCGTCATTCACCGTAACCTCGTCGAAGAAAGCGTCGATCGGTGCGCGCAGCAGTGCCAGGGCCGACATTGCGCGTTCGAAATCCTCGGCTTCGACAGCTTTGTCAGCCTTGGGCCCGGCGGCATCGAGCGCATCGATCAGCGCCTTCTCGACCTTTTCCGGCGTGTAGGACAGTGCTTTTCCACCAGCTTCGTCATTCCCGCGAAGGCGGGAATCCAGTCCGACCTCAGTACCCCCCCCCTGGACCCCCGCCTGCGCGGGGGTGACGGGGTGGTTTTCCTTCTTGAGGATATTGGCGGCGCGCTTGTAGGCGATGTGAAGGTTTTCGCCGTCGTCGGTTTCGATGAATTTCTGGAGCGCCTTCACCCGCGCGAGCAGGCGGACAAGATCGTCTTCGCCGCCCAGCGCGAACACGGCGTCGATCAGATCGTGGCGAACCCCGGCCTCGCGCTGCTGGACTTTGAGGCGCTCGGCGAAGAACGCCGCCAATTTCTTTTCAATGTCATTGTTCCAAACTTCTAAGAACTCCGAGAAATGGTCGAGCACGCGCGACAAGAGCGCGTCTTCAATACGGAGCCGAAGATTGTTCTGCAGAATGATTGCAATGACGCCCAACGCGGCTCGACGAAGTGCGAATGGGTCGCGTGAACCAGTCGGGGCTTCATCGATCAGGAAAAAGCTCAAGAGCGTATCCAG
>NZ_DBNHSF010000057.1:0-42398 GCF_057143545.1 Candidatus Andeanibacterium sp. | reverse complement strand
CCCGGCTGGTCGACGCTGAGGCAGGAAATGCCGCGCCTTGCGAGCGCTTCGGGCAGGCGCGACCAGTAGAGCAGTTCCTTGCAGCTATCGAGCCCGTTGCAATAGACGACAACCGGATGCGGCCCCTCTCCGGGCGCGCGGGTGTAGAGCGCCGGCATGGTTCCGCTGGCCAGGGCAATCTCCACCCGCTCGCGATTGAGCCTGCCGAGGCGCGTCGAGCGTTCGAAAATCTCCAGCGCCCTTCGGTAGGTTTCCATCCGGCCTTCCGAGCCATGTGCCTGCATCCGCTCGGCGACCAGCAGGTAGAGCGCCGCGCGTTCGAGCTTGTCGGAGGCGGAAAATCCGCGACCCTTCTCCTCGTCCTCGCCGGCAAGCTCGATCAGCGTATCGGCCTGTTTGACCCATTGGCGCATGAAGTCCGGCGTCCCGGCATCGCCGCTCTCCGCTGCCTCGCGGATCGGCTCGCACATGTCGACGATCTCGCCGATCCTGGCCCCGCTCTCGAGCGCCATCGCGACCGAAAGGTTCCAGATATAGTTGGGAAAATATTCGAACAGCGCCATGGGGTCAGACTTCCGCCGGCTGGAACAGCCTGGGGTCGGGCGCGGCATGCGGCATGGTCTGCGGCCCGCCGATGCCGACTCCCCACTGGTCCATGATCCTTGGCGCGGGCTCGTAGACAGTAGGTTCGAAGCTTTCGAAATCGACTTCTTCAAGCTCGGCGGTGTATTCGACCGCGAAGCCGTTCGGCGTGACGAAATAGCTGAATGTGTTGTCGCCCGCCGTGTGCCTGCCGGGACCCCAGCGAATATCGACATCCTGCTGCTTGAGGCGCGAGATGCCGCGCATCATCCCGTCGACCCCGACCATGTCGTAGGCGACATGGTTGAGGCAGGGCGGCCCCGGCAACAGCGCGATCCGGTGGTGCGCCGAATTGCAGCGCAGGAAGCACATGAAATCGCCGAGCCAGTCGGAGACCTTGAAGCCGAGCACGTCGCAGAAGAACGCCACCAGCGCCTTGTGGTCGGGCGAGTGGAGCACGATGTGGCTGATCCGCACCGGAATGCCTTCCCAGCGCTCGATCGGCCGGGACTCCGCCCGCGCGACATCGGCGCTGATCTCGAACGGCAGGCCGTCGGGCGAGAAGAAGCGGAAGCCATAGCCGCCGCCTGGCGAGTCGAGTTCGCGGGGCTCGTGGACGATCCTGCACCCCGCCGCTGCCACCTTGCCGTGCAAGGCATCGACATCGGCCTTGCTGTCGGCGGCGAGCGCAATCACCTCGACGGTGTTGGCGTCGCTCTTGTGCAGCCGGACGACGTGGTGCTCCACAGCGCCCAGCGTCTTGAACCATGCGATATCCGGTTCGGCTTCGACTTCGGCCAGGCCCCAATTGTCGGCATAGAATGCGCGCTCGGCGTCGAAGTTCTCGACCCCGTATCCGACATAGCGAATTTCGGTCACACGGCTCATTGCTGCGTCTCTTCCTGCTTGAGTTTCTGGATCAGTCGGCGGGCGCGAGTGCCGCCTGCATCGACACCGAGGGAAAGGGGCTTGCTGTCCCAGAAGTCCCTTCCATCGAGATTGGCATAGGCCGCCTCGATGATCGGCTTGTCTTCGACCTCGAATGCCTGGCGAAAGAGCTCGGTCAAGAATGCGTCCAACTCTTCGTTGTCGATCTCGTGGTGGCGAGCATTTGCAGTGAAATAGTGCGAGGTCGTCTCCGTCTCCGGGGTAACGATATGCGCCTGCCCGCCAACCTCGTAGCCTTCTTCACGGGCCGCACCGGGAAGGGTCGCGCCGATGTCCAGTTTCATGCTGGCCGGCGCATTCCAGCGCATCTCCAGCCAATGATCGGTCAACTGCCCCTCCTGATACGGAGGACGACAGGCAGACGGCGCTGGCACGTTCGGCATCCACCAATCCGAATGGAGCGTCTCGCCGTCCAGCCTGACCGTGTGCTTGCCAGCGAAAATTACGCCGTCCCCCGCGAAGGTGCCGCGATGGACGAATTCGATATGGCTCAGGTCGAGCAAATTATCCGTACAATACTCGTATGGCGCCATGACATGGGTGTAGCCCCTTAACACCTTGCGCCCCGGCACATCCCGAACCACCGAAAAATCCGGGATCATGGCCTCTTCCGCATGTTCGGGATTCCCTCCCCACATCCAGACGATTCCGTCACGCTCGACGCATTTCCAACTCCGGAGACGTGCTGCGGCGGGGATCTTGTCCGCGAACGGGTTGCGCACACATGCGCCCTGCCCGTCGAATGTCAGCCCGTGATAGGGACACACGACCGTATCCCCATCCCGCTCACCCAGGGAAAGCGGCGCAAACCGATGCGGACAGCGGTCGAGCACAGCGGCAACCGAGCCATCTGTGCGGCGAAAGAGCAGGACCGGCTCCCCCAGCAATTTGCGCCGGAAGAGGGCCTCGCCGATCTCGTCGCTCCAGGCGGCCATGTACCAGGCGCTTTCGAGGAAGGGTTTCGCGTCTTTCATCGGATCATCCTCAGATAGGCTGCGAGACGATCTTGAACATTTCGGCGGTCGCCTTGGCATTGTCGACCGGTGGACCCTTGCCCAGCTGGCCCATGCAAATGGCGTGCGACTTGTCGACGATATAGGCACAGCGTTCGTAGCGGCGATCGCGATAGGCCCTGAACGCCGCTTCCGGCGTGTCGTGGCTCGCGATTTCCTCGGCCAGCACGATCGAGTCCTCGATCGCCATCCCCGCGCCCTGCCCGAGATGCGGGGTCGTGGCGTGCACGGCATCGCCCAATAGCACCACGCGTCCCTTGTGCCAGTCGCTCCGGACGATCAGGCCCTCAAGCGGACGATAGACCACCGCCTTATCGTCGGTGATGTGCTGGGCCAGTTCGGACAGCGGAGCGGGGACTTTCGACCGCATGATCCCGGCCAGTCCTTCACTCGCATAGCGCGGATTTCCCGGCTCGGGCGTGGTCAGGTAGATATACATCAGCCTTTCGCTGATCGGGACGAGGCCTGCCCCGATCGGGCCATTATAGACATGCAGGGCATCGAGGCCCTCGGTGCGCGGCAAGTTGTAACGCCACACCGATTGCCCGGTGAATTGGGCTCCCTCAAGTTCGGGAAAGATCATGCCGCGGGTCTGCGAATGGACGCCGTCGGCACCGATGGCGAGATCGAAACGCCGGGCGCTCCCGTCGGAAAAGGTCACGTTCACGCCTTCCCCGTCATCGTCGAGGCGGTCGGCGGTAAGGCCGAGACGGATGTCCGCGCCAGACGCGACTGCCCGGTCCGCCAACACCTTCTGCAACGCCGGACGGCCGATCCCGACATTGGCCGGGCAGCCTTCGACCAGCCGCGGCGACGGCACGGTCGCGACCAGCGTCCCGTCTGGCGCGTGGACCGCAACCGCGTCGAATCCGACCGAGGCCGAGAGGTAGTCGTCGAGCAGGCCAAGCTGCTTCATCGCACGCAGCACGTTGCCCTGCTGGATGATCCCGACGCCGTAGACCGACCAGGCGGGATCCTTTTCGATAACGGTCACGTCATGACCGTCGCGCCGCAAGGCGATGGCCGAGGTAAGCCCGCCGATCCCGCCCCCGATTATGAGAATGTTCAAGCCTCGCATCTCAGAACTCGTCCATGTCATTGGCGATGATAACCGGCCCTCTATAGAGGGCCGAGACCGTCCCGTGATACTCCAAATGTCGCGGGTCGTCGGAATCGTAGCCTTCGAAATGGGTGATGACCACCGCCCCGACATCGGCGTCGCGCGCCAGCTGCCCCGAAACGCCATCGCCTGCATCGACGAGGTAATACTTACCCCCGTGAACCAGCAAATTGGCCGGCTGGCTGCGTACCGCACTCGGCAAGGGACCAGCATGCGTTCCCAGCGTCACCCAGGAAGAATGCGCGTTATCGCTCGCCCCCGCTTGCGCCAGGGACGGCGCGGGCGCGGCGCATAGCAAGAGCGCGGCCAGGGCAGTCAAGGCAAGCGAACGAAGCAACAACCGACCGATCAGAAATCGTAGGCGATGCGCACGCCATAGGTGCGTGGCGGCTCGTAGGCCGAAGCCGACACGTTGCCTGCTCCCACCTGGTAGATCGACGGAATCGTCTCATTGCCCAGATTGCGAATGAAGGCGGTAATGGAAACGTCGATTCCATCCGGAACGAAGGTCAGCGAGGCATCGACCGTCCAGTCGTCCCCACTGTTGCCGGCTGGAAGATAGTTGAAGCTGATCATCCGGTCGCTGCGATAGCGTGCGTCAACCGCGGCCGTCAGCTCGCCGAACCCGAGGCCTAGTGTTTGTTCGATACCGGCGTTCAGCGACCATTCTGGCGCATAGAGGGCCCTCATGCCCGAGCAATCGATGTCGAACGAACGGACCGGGTCAATCACTTGCGTGTACGCGCATCCGGTGATCGGGGTCAGGAAATTGGGGGGATCGGTGTCGTCGGACAGGTCGACCTGATTGTAGGCAAAGGAATCGTACTTCGCATCGAGGTACTGCACGCCGCCGTGGACCATCGTCGTCTCGGTCGCCAGGAACTGGAAATCGAGCTCGACGCCCTTGACCGAGGACTTGCCGACATTGCGGGTGTAGAACGAGTTGTTCCCGTTTGCATCGATACCGAGCGCAGCGAGCTGCTGTCCGCGGTACTTCCAGTAGAACGCTTCGAGGTTCAGCTGCAGGCGATTGTCGAGGAAGCTGTTCTTCGAACCGATCGTCCACGCGTCGATGAACTCGGGAGCGTACTCCTCCTGTCCGAAGGTGACGTTGAAGCCGCCCGCGCGGAAGCCGGTCTCGAAACTGGCATAGAGCAGATTGTCGGGGGTCACGTCGAATTCGAGCGCCGCGCGCCAGGTCACTTCCTGATCGCCGGCCGAACGATCGATGAACGTCGGTGTAATCACCAGCAGCGCCTGCGGGCCCATCATCCCGAACGGGCCATAAGGAAACGCGCCGTATGGCACCGGCCCATCGAGCGGGCTGCCGGCCGGAAACAGTGAGGGATCGAGGGCCTCCAGCGAATCCGTCAGGGTCAGCCCGACTGGGATAGTCGGAACCTGCGGACAACTCGGCGGTCCGAAGGGGGGTTCGATCAGGCAGACACCGGCTGTCGATGTCGCCTGCGCATCGATTGTCCGGCTTTCATCGGTATAGCGGATGCCGCCGACCAGGCGGAGGTCGTCGGTCACGTGGAAGGTCGCGCGACCGAAGACCGCGAACGAACTGGTGGACGAATCGAAACTGTTATGGGTGACGGTCGAGAACTGGTTGAACGAGTTCACGCCCTTGACGTTTTCGTCGAACCAATAGCCGCCGAGGATCCAGTCGACCGGTCCCTCGCTGCCCGAAAGGCGCGCTTCGACACTGTACTGCTTCGCTACGTCCTCGTTGATCGCGCCCTTGAACGGGGGGCCGTTGAAGAGATTGTCCAACGCCGAGCGACGATAGGCCGGGATTACCACCAGATCGACACCGCCGAGGTCGAAGTTAAGCTCGGCATTGACGCCGAAATACTCGTCGTCGCGATTGGGATAGGAATATCCGGTCAGCGGCGAGAACAAGGGCGCAGCGGTGGCAACGCCTTCGATGAAGCCCAGCGTTTGTGGTGCGTGCAGCCCAGTAAACGGTGCTGCGACATTCGGCGGCGACGGGATGTAGGTCCAGTTCCCAATCGTCGCTGCGGGACTGAACGGCGTGAATACATAGACGCCATTGACGTTGAGGCCCGGTCCGGTTCCCTTCTGGGTCGAGTAGTCGGCCGAGATCCGGACATCGACCGCATCGGAAATTTCGGCCTTTATCTGTCCGCGCAGCGCCAGGTCGTCGGCCGATCCGGTTCCGTCGGAGAAAAAGCCGTCGCGTTCGCTTTGCGACACGGCCAGGCGAATGGCGGCCTGCTCGCCCACCGGGACGTTGAGGACGCCGGTCAGCTGGTAGGCGTCGTAATTCCCGTATTGCCCGCTGATCGAGCCCTCGAAGACGTCGAGCTTCGGGGCGTTGGGAATCACGTTGATCGCGCCGCCGGTCGCGTTGCGGCCGTAAAGCGTGCCCTGCGGTCCCTTGAGCACTTCGACCCGGTTGACGTCGAGGAACGAGGCGATGGTCGACGACGGGCGACCTATATAGACACCGTCGATGTTGAAGGCGACCGCCGGGCTCGTGTAGCCGTTGTTGGTGAAATTGCCGACGCCGCGCACGAAATAGCCTGCATTGGCGCCGCCGCCGGTGGTCACATACAGGGCCGGGGCAATCTTGTTCAGCCCGGTGGAATCGACCACGCCGAGATTGACCAGTTCGTCGCCCGAGGCCGCGTTGATCGCGATCGCCGCGTCCTGGAGCGATTCCTCTTTCTTCTGTGCGGTGACGACGATCGGCGTGATGCCGACAGAGCCGCGTGCCTGTTCGGACGTCTGCTCTTGATCGTCTTGAGCGTATGCAGGCTGGGTTGCGAGAGCGAATACGATTGCCGAACCGGCGAGGAGGGCCTTCCTCATGACATGTCTCCCTGAGCGGCCCTTACCTCCAGGCCTGGAGAACCCAATCCCATGAGACATTTAATCAGTCCAATTTTTTGTTTTTGTTATTTTGCATAAATGTTATTTGTTAATTCATGCGCTTGGACAATTTCGACCTGAACCTTCTCGTGGCCCTCGAGATGCTCCTTTCGGAACGCAGCGTGACCCGCGCGGCGGAACGACTCAATATCACCCAGGCTGCGATGAGCGCTGCCCTGAAGCGATTGCGCGAGGCGCTCCAGGACGAGCTGTTCGTCCAGCACGGCAAGAAGATGGTTCCCACCCAGCGGGCGCTGGCGCTTGAGGCGGAAGTCGGGTCGACACTTCTCCACCTCAGAGGACTGATCGCGGCGGGAACCGGGTTCGAACCCGCAACCTCCAAGCGCCTGTTTCGGGTCAGCGCTTCCGATTACATCACGACCGTCCTGCTTGCGCCTCTAATCCAGGAACTGGAACGCGAAGCCCCAAACGTTCGTTTCGATCTGTCGCTTCCCAATGTTGAAAGTATGCGCCGTCTCGACGCTGGAGAAATCGACCTGCAGGTCTCACCCGATGTATTCCTCGAGAGCGAGCACCCCAACGAGCTCCTGTTCGAGGAGGATCACGTTATCGTCGGGTGGGAGAAGAATCCGATTTTCAGGTCGCCGATTACAGAGGAAGCCTATCTTGAAAGCGGCCAGGTAGCGGTGCGGGTATTCGATCGGCATACCTTCATCGAGAACATCCTCGAGACGAAGTTTCCCGATCGGAAGATCGAGGTGATCGCCCAATCCTTCGTCCAGGCCCCCTGGCTGGTACGCGGATCCATGCGTCTCTCGGTCATGTATCGTCGACTGGCAAACGCGACTGCGCCGATCCTCGGGTTGAGGATTGCCGAGGCCCCCTTCGAACTTCCGGTAATGAAGCAGGTCATGCAGTACCACTCAACCCGTGCGCAGGACGCCGGACTTATCTGGCTCAAGGACAGGCTGCGCTGCTATGCGAGCAGCCTCTGAAGCTGCTGGCGGCAGCGCGCCGGCGCCCGGGCATGGCGCAGTCCTAGCGCTGCCTCTTGCCGCCCTTTGCCGCTTTGTGTTCGGCATAGGAATCGAGCACATTGCGCATCTGCTCAATGGCCTTTCTGCGCTGGCGATCGTCATGTATTTCCGCAAGCCGGGCCTTGAGCGAGGTGGCGAAAGCGGCATATTCATTCTGCCAATCGCGCCCGGTTGCCTGGGCGATGTCGCTTCTGCCAGTTGCGGTGCGTTTCGCGGCTTTGCCCCGCTCGAGCGCATAACATTCCCCAATCCGAGGCAACCGGACCGACAGCGACGGATCGCGGCTCTGCAATTCCCGACGCAGCGACTCCGCCGCCTCCGGCTCGCCGTGATCAAGGAACAGGCTCCCGGTTATCGGCGAACGGTCCATTATCCACTCGATCAATTCGTTTCGGTCGGCGTGCGCCGAATAGGAATCGATCCGCCGGATCTGAGCTCTCACCTTAACGTCCACACCGGAAATCCGGACCGTCTCGGCCCCCTCCAGGATCACCCGGCCGAGCGTGCCCTGCGCCTGGAAGCCGACGAACAGCACGGTCGAATCCCGCCGGTGAAGGTTGTGAGCCAGATGGTGGCGGATGCGCCCGGCCTCGCACATGCCCGATGCCGCAATGATGATCGCGCCAGAGATTGCATTGAGCCGGATGGATTCGCTCACCTCGCTCACGAAATGGAAGCTGGGATGGTCGAAGACATTGCGCCCGCCAGTGTCTTCGAGCTCGGACGCATAGCGGGCGAACACGCCGGTCGTACGATTCGCCAGCGGTGAATCGACGAACACCCGCGCATCGCGCAACTCGCCGGCCGAGAGCAGGTGGCCGAGATCGAGCAGCAGTTCCTGCGTCCGCTCGAGCGCGAAAGCCGGGATTACCAGGTTTCCACCCCGCGTCATCGCCGCCTCGACTTCCGCCTGGAGCAGCCTGCGCCGTTCCTCGATCGTCACCTTATCGCGCTCCCGGTCGCCATAGGTGGACTCGCAAATCGCGTGATCGAACCCTGATGGTCCCTCCGGATCGAGCTGGAACGCCTTGTTCTCCGGCCCGATATCGCCCGAACAGATCACCCGCACCCCAGCGCAATCGAGCTCGACCGAGGCCGAGCCGAGACTATGCCCGGCGTTCCACAGCCGCGCGCGAAAGCCCGGCGCGGGCTCGAACCACTGTTCCAGCCCGACTGGCCGGCACAGGCGCCAGGCGTCGAGCGCATCCTGCGCGGTGTAGATCGGTTCGAACGGCTCTTCTCCCGCGCGGTCGCGGCGCCGGTTGCGCCGCTCAGCCTCGGTCTCCTGGATCCGCCCGGCATCGGCGAGCATGAATTCGAGCAGGTCGGCAGTCGCCCCGGTGCACCAGACCCGTCCCCCGAAACCTTGCGCGGCAAGCTTGGGCAGCAGCCCGCTATGATCGATATGGGCATGGGTCAGCACCACGGCATCGAGCTTGCGCGGATCGAAGGCGAAATCCTCGAGGTTCAGCCGTTCGAGCGAACGCGAGCCCTGGAACAGCCCGCAATCGACCAGCAACCTATGTCCGGCATGGGCAAATTCCATGCACGATCCGGTGACGGTCTGTGCCGCGCCATGGAAGGTCAGCTTGAGCGGATTATCGGGCATAGGACTCCCCTGCCGCGCCTGGCGCTCCCCATCAAGCGCAACCTAGTCGGACGGAAGTTCTTCCGGCCCGCGATCGGGCTCGTCGAAGTCGGGATCGGGCGGCTCCGTCTCGGGCGACGGCGGAGCAAAGGGTTCCGGCACCGGAGGCACCGTCTCCGGAGGGGCCGCAGGTTCGATCCGGTCCGGATCCGCCGGAGGAACGCTCGCCATCGGCCGAGACTCTCAGGCCGCGCGAGGCCGCTGGGAATGAAGCCCCGCCGGACGGCAGATGTCGCGCAGCGCCTCGGTCACTTCCTCTTCGTCGTCGTCCTTCTTCGCAAGGTCACCGATCGAGACCATACCGACCAGTTCTCCCGCCTCCGAGCAGACCGGCAAGCGGCGCACCTGCTGGCGAGCCATTATCCTCAGGGCATCGTCGAGATCGTCACTCTCGAGACAAGTGTGGACGTCCGCCGACATGACCTGCATGATCGGAGAGCCTGAATGGAGGCCGCCCACAAGACCGCGCACGGCAAGGTCGCGATCGGTTACGATCCCAACCAGTTCTCCGTCGTCCACGACTGGCAGCACCCCGATATCGAATTCGCCCATCATGCGCGCCGCCTCGGCGATACCGGCGGTCGACTCGATCGAGTGCACATTCGGGCTCATTACTTGGGAAATTCTCATGGTCACCTCCATCGACAGAAGCTTGGTTTGGACACCGTTCCTGGGCCCCCCGAAATACGGATACCTACTGAACCGGCTACCGCAGACCGCATTACGGGAGTCTCCGTATTCGCGGACCAAGGGCAGGTTGCCAAAGATGGGCATCGGCCACGCGCGCGCGGCTCCGCGACGCGAACCAGGCAAGGAGAGATGCATGGCCAATCGAGTTCCCCCAGCTTCCAAACTGCGCCGGAGGCTCGCCGCGATCGGCCTTGCCGCCGCGATTGCGCTCGCCGGCTGTGCAACCCCAACTCCGTATCAGCCGCTCGGGGCTTCCTCTTCAAGCGCCAGGGGCGGCTATTCCGAAGCGATGCTCGGCCCCGACCATTGGCGCGTGAATTTCGCCGGCAACATGCTGACCTCGCGCGAGACAGTCGAGGGCTATCTTCTTTACCGCGCGGCCGAGCTTACGCTCGAACAGGGCAACGACTGGTTCAGGATCGTCTACCGCGGGCTGGAGCACGAAGTGCGCGAGGAAGTGCGACGCGATCCGCTCTATCGTCCGTGGTGGGGCTATGACGGTTGGAGACCATACTGGCACTACTACGACCGTCCGTTTGGTTGGCGCCATTGGTACCCTCTCGATGACGATCCGTTCTTCGACACACGAACGGTAGAAAGTTTTGAAGCCAGCGCGGAGATCGTGATGTATGAGGGGCAACGCCCGTCAGGCAATGGCAATGTCTTCGACGCGCGCGAGGTGATCGAACGGCTCGGTCCGACCGTCACGCGCCCGGAATGAACCATTTTCAGGCCAAAGAAAGAACCGGCAGAACGGCGCGGCTATTGGGACTATTCCCCTCCAGCGCGACGTCAGCCGGTTCTGCCGCCGTGGCAGTCAGGGATCCGTGATTCGGCAGATCGACTTGCACCTCGGGGCCATCGGGCGCGGTGGTCTATTCGCTGGTGGGGAGCCTCTGAACCCGCTCTCCCTCAGTTTTCACGTCCTTGGACGGCGGGAAAAATATCACTGTCATAAGAGCAATGATCGCCAGGATCACCAGAATTCCTAGCAGCATTAGTCCAGGCCTGCCGCCTTCGAATTCAAATGCCATTGGTCATACTCCTGCATGTTCCAGATACGTGCTGACCAAAGCTAGCAAGACGATCCTTCACCAATCCGCCCTTCCACACGCCACATCGCGCGGATGCTCTTGGGCAGCGCATGCCGGACCTTGTCGAGCTGGCCTTGCGAGACATGCCGGTCGAGCACCGCAAACACGGCGGCGATCGCATCGTTCGGATCGACCGGACGCGCATCAGAGAGCCAGCGCGCAACATCCTCGACAAATTCCTCACCGCCGGCATTTTCAAGAGGTTGTTTGGAAGGCTCGTACAGGTCGTAATAGGCTCCGCGGATGAGCAGCGGCAGCTGTGCGCCGAGATGGGCCGCGAGATCGGGCTGAAGCCGGTCGCGCAGCTTGTGAAGCACGGTCGAGAGAACCTTCCAGGCAAGCTGGCGGTCGGGCCCGATCCGCTCGGAAATGCCTTCAAGCCAGAGATTGGTCGTATGGATTGTCTTGTCGAAGACGTCGAGCCCGGTTGCGCTCATGTCGACCTCCCATGATTGAGTGTCCAATTTACCAGATTTGGCAGGTCCGGCGTTCCTGCGCATTAGGGAATGTCCCGGAGCGCAACTTACGATAGGCAACCCTTCAATCGGCTTGCCCTGCCGGACAAGAAGGATGGGCCGTTCCGGGATCGGCGGAACGGCCCTGACGGTAGAGCCCGGTCTTTCGAGTACTTCCACTGGCTCTAGTCGCCGTCCGCCCAGCTGCTTGAGGGTGGGGACGGGTGCCGCTTTGGCGGACGGCGATCCGGTCAGCCTACTTCGCGCCCTTGATCTCGATCTTGCGGCGCTCGGGCGCTGCCTTCTTGTCGCGCGCGATGGCGATCTTGAGCACGCCGTCGGAGGCCTTCGCCTCGATCTTGTCGAGATCGGCATCGCGCGGCAGCGCGATGCGCCGTTCGAACGCACCGTAGCTGCGCTCCGAGCGGACGCAGTCGCGCTCCTTCTCTTCGCGCTCTTCTTTCTTCTCACCCTTGATCACGAGCAAGCCCTTCTCGGCCTCGACCTCGATCTCGTTAGCCGGAATGCCGGGCACCTCGACGCTGATCTTATAGGCCTTGTCGGTCTCGGTCATCTCGACCGCCGGGGTGGGCAGCAGCGCCGAAAGGCGCGAAGGAAAGCGCGCCGACGCCGGCCAGCGCATGGGGAAATCGTCGAACAACCGGTCGACCTCGTCGCGCAGGCGAGTGATCGGTTCCATGAATTGCTCCACCAAGCTCGTTTCCTGCCGCGGCGTCGTATCTTTCAGCATCAGATCGGACATTGCGTTTCTCCTGAGTCTCTTGGCTTCGATGCGAATGAATTACGCTTGGCCCAGGGCAGCTCTGATACGCAAACCTCCGTAGATGCCCCGGGGGACACTCATGCTCCTTCACTTCTTTACAGTGAAAGTCGTAGTCGCGTAGGCTTCAAGAATTGGTGGTACCTGGATGGGACTTCGCGGTTCAACTTCCGATGGGACATTGGCTGCCTTTGGCGGCGTCGAGGACCTGCACGCGCTGATCGACACCGTGCCCGACGCGATGGTCGTGATCGACGAACGCGGCCGGATCCTCTCCTTCAGCAAGGGCGCCGAACGCATGTTCGGCTATAGCGAAAGCGAAGTCATGGGCGAGAATGTCAGCATGTTGATGCCCTCGCCCGACCGCGAACAGCATGATGGATACTTGCGGCATTATCGCGATACTGGAGAGAGGCGGATCATCGGCATCGGCCGTGTAACCACGGCGCGCAGGCGCAACGGAGAGACGTTCCCGATCGATCTGGCGGTGGGCGAAGTGACTTTGGAAGTTGCGAAGGTGTTCGCAGGCTTCATCCGCGACCTCACCGACAGTCGAGAAACCGAACGTATGCTGCACAACCTCCAGGGTGAGTTGGCGCATGCCTCGCGGATCACCTCGATGGGCACGCTCGCCACCTCGATCGCACACGAGCTCAACCAGCCGCTGACCGCAGTCGCCAATTATACCCAGGCTGCACGCGACCTGCTGGCCGATCCGACGCCGGATAACCTCGCAATGGTGCGCGAAGCGCTGGATGAGACCGTGCAGGAGGCGCTTAGAGCGGGCCAGATCGTCCACCGACTACGTGAATTTGTTTCGCGCGGCGAGGCTGCCCGCCAGATTGCCAGCCTCCAGCGGCTCGTGAAGGAAACGACCGCACTGGCGCTGCTCGACGTCAGCGTCCGCAACATCGACTTCGTATCCCGGCTCGATTCCAAATGCGACGCTGTGCTTGTCGATCCGGTGCAGGTGCAACAAGTGCTCCTGAACCTGATGCGCAACGCATTCGATGCGATGGCCGAAGTGCCGGTCAAGCAGCTGGCGATCAGCAGCATGCCGGACAAGGGCGGGATGGTGAGAGTCACCGTGTCGGACAGCGGGCCCGGGATCGGCCCGGAAATTGCCCAACGCCTGTTCCAGCCGTTCGTCAGCACCAAGGATAGCGGCATGGGCCTGGGGCTTTCGATCTGCCACACGATCGTGGCATCGCACGAAGGCAAGATCTGGACTGAACCTTCAGAGCTGGGCGGAACCGCCTTCCATTTCACCCTGCCCTCAGCCGAACTAGAGAGGCAGCCATGAGCGAATTCCCGGTCTATCTGGTTGATGACGACGATTCCGTGCGCCGCTCGGTTGGTTTTTTGCTCAAGACTTCCGGCCTCAAAGTCGAGGCCTTCGCCGATGGCGCCGAATTCCTCAATCAGGCCGGCAAGCTCGACCCCGGGGCGGTGCTGCTCGATATCCGCATGCCCGGGACGGACGGGCTCGAGGTGCAGGGGGAACTCAATGCGCGCGGCGTGACTTTCCCGGTGGTGGTCATGACCGGCCATGGCGATGTCGAGATGGCCGTGCGAGCGATGAAGGCTGGTGCCGTCGATTTTATCGAGAAGCCCTTCAACAAGACGGTGGTGCTCGAAGCGCTCGACGAGGCGTTTGCGCGGCTCGGCCGCAAGGGCAGGGACAGCACTCGCCGCGAAGAGGCGCAGCTGCGCCTCAACGGGTTGACCCCGCGCGAGCGGGAAGTGCTCGAAGGGCTGGTTGTCGGCTATCCCAACAAGACGATCGGCTACGATCTCGGGATCAGCGCCCGCACGGTCGAAATTCACCGCGCCAACCTGATGAAGAAGCTCGAGGTCAACAACCTCTCCGACCTGCTCAGGATAGCGTTCGCTGCGGGGTTGGGAGAGAGCTGAGCCGAAGCTGCAGGATCAGTCGGGGCGCACCGACACGACGCGAAAGGGCCGCCGCACATTATCGAGGCCGACGATCTGCACAATGCCTTCGGGCTCGAGCCTGGCGTGATCGAGATGGCCGCGCAGCGCACTCGATCCGTCGCCATAATCGAGGTTCCATCCAGAAGCATTGGGACTGACAATGCCCGAACGGTCCTGTTGGTCGGGCCAATAGCGCCGGACGAACGCCGCCCTGGGGTTCGCAGTCAGTTCCAGGTTGTCGATTTCACCCGAAGCAGTCAATGGAAGCCGCAGAAGATAAGACCTGCCTGCTGATCCGCGTGGGAATTCTCCGCAGGGCGCCAGTTCGAGCTTCACCAAGTACCAATGCGACAAGACGTGCAGACTCCTTCAAATTAAGTCGATCATTGCGCGGGGATGGCGCGGGCCAAAATAGGGAATGTTACGAAGGACAGACTCAGGAGACATCCGTAGTTACGCCCGCGAGGAGGGCGTTAGGCTGCTTCTTGCTCAGGATAGGGAAAGGGCTTGGCCATGCGTTCGATCTTGCTGCACGTCCACGACGACGACTGCCTCGAGGCACGGCTCCAGGCGGCAATGGGCCTCGCCCGACGTTTCGATGGCCATATCGAATGCGTCCAGCCCATCCCCATCGATTTCGCCGCTCCCGGCGATGTCTACGGAGCGCTGGCGGCCGAGATGATCCCGGTGCTGCGCGAGAATGCACAAGAACTCCAGCGGCGGATCGAGACCCGCCTCGAAGGAGAGGGGGTTGCCTGGGACTGGATCGCCGAACTGGTGCCGGCCGGAGACCTGATACTTACACATGCCGCACTGAGCGACCTAGTCGTGCTCGGCGCCTGCGAGCCCCGTGGCGGCCGGGGTGCTTCGAGCCTCGCCGGACAGGTCGCGATTCATGCGCAGACCCCGGTGCTGGTGGTACCATCCACGGCGCAAGAGATCGATCGAACCGCGCCAGTGCTTGTCGCATGGAACGGCTCGATCGAGGCCTCTCACGCGTTGCGCGCAGCAGTGCCGTTGCTCAAGGAGGCGTCCTCCGTCTTCCTCGTCACGGTCGAGGAAGCACGCGAAGGGCGCGGTTACGATCTTCCGCCCACCGAAGGGGGGCGTTTCCTCTCGCGCCACGGCATCGAATGCGAGCTGGTCGCCCTGCCGCCGCTCGATGGATCGGCCAAAGACGCGTTGCGGCAGGCGGCGCAGGCGCGGAAAGCCGGGCTCGTCGTGATGGGCGCGTATGGACACTCGCGCCTGCGCGAGCTTGTGCTTGGCGGCGTGACCCGCGGCCTGCTCGCCGATCCGCCCGTGCCGCTGTTCCTCTGCCACTGACGACCCGGCCCGTTCCCGGAAAAAATCCGAAAGACACCCCTAGGAAGACGCAGCCGCGGGTCGGGCAAAATCGCAACAGCCATGACGAGACCGACGACATCATCCGGATCATCGCCGCGCAGACTGACTGAAGCTTTTCAGCCTCGGACCGCTTGCCCTTGGACGCGGCTGCCGTTGGCATCGTGCGCGTGGGGCTTCCGTGCCGAAGCAGCAATGATGAGTCTGACCCGCCTTACCTTGCACTTTCCCGGAAACGCAATCGGATCGCCATCGAATGATGTCGCCACGCCATCGACCGTGAGCCGTGACTCCGCTCCCCGTTTGACCGTGATCTCGATACTCCCCTCGCCCATCACCGTCGCCTCGAAACCGTTCCAATCGCTGGGTAAACAAGGGCGAACCTCAATCCCGCCATCCATCAGCCGTATCCCCAGCATATGCTCCACCGCCAGCCGCCAGCTCCACGCCGCAGCGCCGGTATACCAGCTCCAGCCGCCGCGCCCGAGATGGGGATCGGCGCCGCCAATGTCGGCAGCCACCACGTAAGGTTCGACCAGGTAGCGCTCAGTCTGCTCTCGGGTGTCCGAATGAAGGATCGGGTTGAGGCGGTCGAACACTTCCTTCGCCCGGTCTCCATCGCCTTGCATCGCAAGAGCAATCCCAAGCCAGGCGGCGGCATGGCTGTATTGCCCGCCATTCTCGCGGATGCCCGGCGGGTAGGCCTTGATGTAGCCGGGGTCGCGCAGCGTCTCGGCAAAGGGCGGGTCGAGCAGCCGGACAATCCCTTCACCGGGGCGCACCAGACGCGCGAATGCACTATCGAGCGCGGTCCGAGCGCGCTTCGGGTCGCCGCCACCTGCAATCACCGCCCATGATTGCGAGATAGAATCAATGTTGCACTCCTCATTCTCGCGCGAGCCCCAGGGCCGTCCGAGATCGTCGAATGCCCGCATATACCACTCCCCGTCCCACCCGTGGCGCTCGATTGCCGCGACGAGTTGCTCCGCGCGGGCGAGCCAAGGCTCTCCGAACCCATCCCTGCCCAGCGCCCGCTCCATCGCTGCAAAGTTGCGGATCGTTGCCGCCATGAACCAGGCGAGCCACACGCTCTCGCCCTTTCCGCCGTGTCCGACCCGGTTCATCCCGTCGTTCCAGTCGCCATCGCCGATCAGCGGCAGGCCGTGCTCGCCCAGACGCCAGGCGCGGTCGAAGGCGCGCAGGCAATGCTCGTGGATGCTCGCTTCGCCTTGAGCGGAAAATTCGGCGTAACGGTCGTGTTCGTCCTCGAGCAGTTCGGCGGCGTGCAAGAATGGAGCCCGCTCGTCGAGCAGGGCATGATCGCCGGTCGCCTCGACATAGCGTGCGACCGTGAAGGGCAGCCAAAGGAGGTCGTCCGAACAGCGTGTTCGCACGCCGCGGCCGCTCGGCGGATGCCACCAGTGAAGGACGTCGCCCTCCTCGAACTGGTGGGCGGCAGCACGCAGGATCTGGTCCCGTGCCAGTCTGGGATCCACGACCAGGAGGGCAAGCACGTCCTGGAGCTGGTCGCGAAAGCCGAATGCCCCGCCTGCTTGGTAGAAGCCCGCCCGGGCGAACAGGCGTGAAGCGATCGCCTGACAGGGGAGCCAGCGATTGACCATCAGATCGAGCGCCGGATCGGGGGTGTCGACACGCAGGCTTCCGAGCCGCTCGTCCCAGTGCCGCTCGACCCGGTCAAACTCGTCCGCCACCTTGTCGATGTCCTGCCAGCGGGCGATCAGCTCCGCCGCTTCGGATTCGGTGCCGGTCTGTCCCAGGACGAAAGCGAACTCGCATGATCCGCCTGCGGGAATGTCGAAATAGAGCTGAAGCGCCGCGCCACTGTCCTCTCCGCGGTTTTGGAGCCGATTGCCCGGATCCCATGCGACAAGACCTTGCGGGCGCCTCCAGTCCGGCGGCTGGCCGAGGAATTCGCGCCGCGAGGTGGTGAGGCTGTGCGGAGGCTCAGTTGCGGCAAGAAAGGCTATCCGTCCCGCAAACTCGCGGTGCCAGCGGTTCTGCGCGAGCAAGGCATGGAAATCCGCGCGATACCAGGACCGGCGGAACGGCCCGGGTTCCTGCGCATCCGCACCCAGCAGCCAGTCGGCAAAATAGGTTGCCGTGATGCGTCTCACCACGCCCAGCCGGTCGGTCAGCCTGACACGTACCAGCTTGACCGGATCACTGTCCGCAACGCAGCAAGACATCTCTTGCGATAGTCCTTCGCTTTCGCGCCGCCAGACGGTCTTGCCGGGACCATGCTCGATCTGACAAGCGTTCTTTCGACCGGCAGGCAAGGGCGCCACCGTCCAGACCGCCGCCGTCTCCTCGTCGCGCAAGTAGAGCGCCTCACCCTGAAGGTCCGACAAGGGATCGTTGTGCCACGGCGTCAGCCGGTTCTCTCCGCTATTTCCGGCGAATGTGCAGCCCAGCCCCGCCTCGGTGACGATTGCGCCGAAATGCTCATTGGCAAGCACGTTCGACCATGGGGCCGGTGTCGTCTTCCCGGCGCGCATATCGAGCACGTAATTGCCGTTGGCGCCAAAGCCGCCAATGCCGTTATGGAAGCGGAGATCTGGCGCCAACAGGCCAGCGTCCGGCGGTGCGTCAAAGTCTCGCCCGGAAGTTGTAAACGCGGGGCTGAGAGCCGGCTCGGGGAGGCGCCGCTCGAGCTGCTCGCCGACCGGTACGCCCGATGCCGTCAGGCCAACCGCGGCAGCTTCACGCAAGGCATCGACCCGCCCAGGCTGGATCTGCTCGCGGCCGAGAATATGGATGCCGCCACGCTCACCTTGAAGATCGAGGCTGCCCGCCTCGCGCAGAAGGTCGAGCAACCGTTCGCGCATCGGCTCGACATAGCCGGGCAGTCCGGGGTGGAGCAGCGCAAGATCGACCTTGCAGCCTCGCCACCGCCATTGCCGGTGCGCGGCCAACAGAAAGCGCAGTTCGCCAATGTCGAACTCGTCGGTAAGTTCAACCAGCAAGATCGGCTGGTCACCCGACAGGCCCATCGCCCAAAGGTCTTCGCGTCCTGCCGTTCCTTCCCCGGCGAATTGCGGACCAGACCTCGTGTGCAGGACAGAGAACAGCAATTGGGCGTCCGCGAGCCGATCCTGCGCGAGGCCAAGATCCTGCAACTCGCGTGCGCTGCGTTCGGCAGCGTCCTGCTCGGCCCAGTCCAGCGAGCCGAGCGAACCATAGCGGCGCGCCAGTTCGAGCGCGTCTTCAAGTGTTGCGGCCGCGCTGGTCACGAAGGCCAGTTCGGCTTCTCCCCGGGGCGGCAACACCACTTCCGTCAGAAGCGCCGAAGCCGGATCAAGGGGGAATCGCGGGCGCGGGCCAAGCCGACCGGAGAAGACCGGGAAGGCAGCGGCCGTGCCATGGCGCCCTCTCGTCACGGCGCGCGAGACTTCCCAGCCGGTCAGGCGCACTCCCGTTTCGTCCGCGACCAGGCGTTCTACCATCACGGGCGCAGTCTCGGCCGGATCGCGTGCCCGGCGCTCGAAGGAAAGTGCCGCGAATTCCGGATGCGTGCCAGCAGCCACGAACATCCTGGCGAAGGCGGGATGGCGCGACCAGTCGGCAGGCGGAGCCAACGCTATCTCAGCATGGCTGGCGACCTCGATCGTTCGCGTCGCCGGGGTCTTGTTTACCAGCCGCAAACGGCGAATCTGGACGTTCTCCGCCGGGGCCACCATCAGTTCGAGCCGGGACGAGATTCCGCCCGACTGACACCGGAATTCCACCTTGTGCGCATGGAATCTCGTACGCCGTCTTTCGCCGCCTCGAACAGGAGCGGAGGTCGCTGACCATGCATCACCACTTTCGACATCGCGCAGATAGACGAAATGCCCGTTCCCCTCGCCGGCGTCGCCGGGACGCGTAAGCGCCTGTCCCCTCCACAGGAGTTCACCGCTCCCGTCCTCTCCGATCAGGGACGTCAGCTGGCCATTGCCAAGAGCATACAGCGCCGGCGCGATCTGGCCCGACGGAGTCCAGGGTTGCGAACGAGGTGCCACAGTGTCCTGTACTGCCTGAGCAGCGAACGGCTCGATCCGCTCGACTTCCGGCGGCAGTTCCCAAGGAACCCGCTCGTGCAGCAGCAAATCGACCGTTTGAACGCGGGCGTCCTGGTGAAACAGCCGCACGAAGATGTCGTCGAACAGCACGTTGGCGATCGCGGCTATGCTCATTCCCATGTGATGCGACATGTGGGATTTGACGAGCCTGTAGGCCTCACCCTCGCCGCGGCGCCCTTTCGTGAAGTCCAGTGCTTCGTAGAAGCCGCAGCGACCGAGTGCGCCAATGGCGGCGAGTTCGCGCATATTCTCCACCGCGTCTTTCGGACGAACGGCCAGCGCAAGCGCGGTCGAATAGGGAGCGACCACGAGGTCTTCGGAAAGTCCGCGGCGCAATCCCAGTTGCGGCACCCCAAATGCGCGATAACGCCAAGTGGCGTCCGAGCTGACCGATCCGAAGCCGGATTCGGAGATGCCCCAAGGAATTCCTCGCGCGGCGCCATAGCGGCGCTGGATGTCGACCGAGCTGCCATTGCTTTCGGATAGCAAGGTGCCCGCATCGCTCCTGAGAAAGAGGCGGGGCATGAGATATTCGAACATCGAGCCATTCCACGATACGAGTGCCAGCTCTCCCCGCCGCTTCACGATCGGGCGGCCGAGCTGAAACCAATGCTCTGCGGGAACATCCTGCTTGGCGATCGCGAAGAAACTCGCCAGCCGTGCCTCGCTCGCCAGCAGATCGTAATGATGCTGGTCCATGCGATCGTCGCTGACATTGTAGCCGATGAAGAACAATCTCTCGTTCCGGTCGTAGAGCGGCTCAAAGTTCATTGCCTCCGCGAAATCCGAAGCGCGCCCCGCGAGCGTCCCTAGCCCCTCTTCGAGCTGCCGCCAGTGCGACAGACCGCGACCGATGTCTTCGTCGAGGGCGGCGAGCCATTGGCGGATTGCAGGGTTCGCGGTCTCGACCTCACATCGCCGCAGGACCCGGTCGGCATCCGCGGCAAGCCGCCGCGATGCCCCGATCGGCTCGGTGGGCGAAAGAAGTCTGCCAAGCTCCATCGCCAACTCGTCCGCGCCCGCGGGGGCATCGGCCAGCCGCCACAGCCAGGGCAGGGCCTCGTCCGCCTCGCGTCGCATCGCCGCGAGATGATGCTCGCTTCGTTCGAGCCAGGTGCGCAACTCGCTTAGTGCATCCGCGCGAAGCTCGGCAGGAGCATCGAACAGGGTGACAAGGTCGTTCCCCAGATCGGCGCATTCCTCACCGCATGCTTCGAGCAGGTCCGGCCAGCGCACGGGGTCCGCCGAAGAGGACCG
This sequence comes from Candidatus Andeanibacterium sp., assembly GCF_057143545.1. Classification (NCBI taxonomy): domain Bacteria; kingdom Pseudomonadati; phylum Pseudomonadota; class Alphaproteobacteria; order Sphingomonadales; family Sphingomonadaceae; genus Candidatus Andeanibacterium; species Candidatus Andeanibacterium sp. The sequence continues at coordinate 21,556 of NZ_DBNHSF010000057.1, read as the reverse complement.
GATCAATCCCCGCAGCCGCTCGACCACGGCCACCGTCCGAGATGAATCCTGTAAGCCTGACCTGCCCAATGCCTCGGCCAGAAGCGCGAGACAGTCGTCCAAGCCCTGCCAGCGCGCTGTATTGAAGGCGGGGCGGCCGATCATCTCCTCGCACCCTTTTGCTAGGGTGACGAGGCTGACCGCCAGGTTGCCGCTGTCAACGGTCGAGACATAGCGTGGTTCAAGCGGCGCAAGGGTGACAATATCGTACCAGTTGAGGATGTGACCGTTCCAGCGTTCGAGCCGGTCGAGCGTGTTCAATGTCTCGCGCGATCGCACCAGACACTCTTCCACCCCTATGTGCCCGAGGCGCCACGCAGCCACGACGGAAAGCAGCATCATGCCGATATTTGTTGGCGATGTCCGCCGAGCGGTGGCCTCGACCGGCTCTTCCTGGTGGTTGTCAGGTGGCAGCCAATGTTCTTCCGGGCGGACGTGCTCTTCGAAGAACAGCCAGCTTCGGCGTGCGACCAGGCGCAAGAACACGCGCTCATCGTCTTGCAGCGCTTCGACCCTGCGGCTGCGCGAGCGACCCGTGAGCCACGCCAATTCGGGCGCGACGAACCAAAGCAGGAGCACCGGCAAGGCTGCGACCAACGCCGGTGGATGCACACTGAGAGGAGCCAGCAGGAGGAGCGCGGCAGCCGGCGAGACCCACATGCCACGCCAGTGCGCCCCGCGCGTGCCAAGATGCACCATGGCCCGGCTGACATGCGCCGCGCTGGTCCAGTCGAGCAGTCGGCGGCCCCTCATCAGCCGCACGATGGAGGTGCCGATAGCGTGCAACGCGATCACTGAATCAATTATCAGGAAGGTGATCGATAGCGCCCAGCGCCCGGCATGTTCACTCGCGCGCCGCAGGCTGCCCACAAGAACCCCCCTGCGGCGGCCCCGCGCGACCCCCGTGACAAGATCGGTGAAGAGGTAGGCGCCAGGCGCGAGCAGCGCGAAGGCCGTCCACGCGAATGGGCTCCCGGGAAGAACCAGCCAACCGGCGAGCAGGAGAAGGAACACGCTGGGCGGGATCAGGCTGCGACGCATGTTGTCCCACAACCGCAGGCGGTCAAATAGCGTCAGCCTGTTGCGCAGGCGCGCATTATCCGCGCCGGGGACACGGGCAAACAGCCACGGCAGCAATTGCCAGTCGCCGCGAACCCAGCGATGCCAACGGCGGACGTATTCGCCATAGCTCTTGGGAAAGCTCTCATAGACGATGACATCGGTCACCAGGCCCGCACGGCCATGGAGCCCTTCCCAGAGATCGTGGCTCAGCAGGTTGTTTTCCGGCACCCGTCCTTCGAGGCTGCGGGTGAAGGCGGCGACATCGTAGATTCCCTTGCCGACGTAGTTCCCTGATCCGACGAGGTCCTGATAGACGTCGCTCACCGCGCGCGAATAGATGTCGATGGCCGTGTCGCCGCCGAACAGCCGCGCGAACAGACTGTCGCTGCCGCGCGGCGCGATCTCGACCCGCGGCTGCAGCACGGTGTATCCGGCGGCCACGCGTCCGCTTTCGTCGAATATGGGCCGATTCAGGGGATGGGCCAGGGTCCCCGCGAGCCGGGCAACCGAGCCGGGTGGCAGCCGGGTATCGGCGTCGGCGGTCACGACGAAGCGGGCGCCGCGGAGACTGTTCACCGGACCGTTTTGCAGCGGAAAGGCATTCGACTCGCCTGTCAGGAGGAAGCTATTGAATTCCTCGAGCTTGCCCCGCTTGCGCTCCCAAGCCATCCAACAGCCTTGAGCGGGATTGAAGCGGCGAGCCCGGTGCAAGAGGCAGAACGGCCCGCCCTGCGCTGCCTTCCCATGGCGATTGTTGAGCGTCTCGATTCCTTCCCGCAAGGCCCGCTCGACCGCCTCATCGCCCGGACAGCACTCCTGCACAGCATCGGAAGGATCGCTGAGCAGCACATAGCCGCGCGCGCCGGGATTGGCCAAGAAATGCGCCTCAAGCCTCGCCAGCAACGCAGGAACTTCTTCCGCGTCATGCACGATGACCGGCATCGCCACGACGGTCGGCCAGGCGGGATCGATGCCTCTTGCGAAATCGAGCTTGGCAAGACGAGTCGGGCGCACGGTGAGTGTAATCAGCCAATTGACCAGCGTGACACTGATTACCGTTGCGGGCAGGATTGAGAGCGTGATGCCAAGCACCCACTGGAGCGGGGTCGCTGCCCACTCGGCGAGATAGGCTGCCGGAACGGCCAAGCCGGCCAGGCCGAGCAGAAACAGCGCCAGTGTGTAGACTTTGCCTGGGTGGCGTAAGAGCAGCCGCGCAACACGGATGCGGATCGGCGTGCATGCGCCGTTCTCGCGCTCCAGTTCGGCGAGTCCCTGGCCGATTAACCAGTAGCCGACATGGTTACGTGGAGAGCATTCCTCGGCGCGAGCAAGCCCGACCACGCGGTCGGCGATAGCCAGCTCGGCCTTGTCGCAACGGCAGGCGATGCGCTCAACAGCGCGGCGGTACTCGTCGCGCGTCTCGAAATCCATGCCCGCGTAGACTCCTGCCGGATCGTCTGCGAGCACGCGTTCGACCAAGCTGACCGCGTCGAACACGTCCTTCCAGGCGATGCCGGAAATTGCACCAAGATTGGCAATCCCGCGCGCCACACGCTCGTTTGGTGCCGTTTCCTCGAGAAACATCCGGCAACTGGCGCTGGGCGCAAAGGGCATAGGAACCGAGGGAAACAGAGCGTCGAAGCCGCCAACCAGCCGCTCAAGACAGGCAATCCGTAGCATGGCGGGAATTGCCCAGAGCTCTGCTATGGTGAGTGGGTACTCCTCCTGATATCCCCTGAGGTAGACGAGCACGGCCTCGCGCGAGAGCTGGAAATGGGTCGCATGCAGCATGTCATGGGCGATCAGGAGACAGAGAGGTTCACCCGCGGCCGAGCCTTCGCCCAGCGGGCGCAGCCGACGGTAGAATCCTCTCGGAAGGTCCTGCTTCACCTGCAACACGGCACGCTGCACTCGGTATCCGTTATCAAGCAGCCATTCCGCAGCTGACGAGGCCGCTGGTTCCGCCGCCGCGGCGGCATCCAGCGCCTTGCGGAGCCATGACTCGATTCGTTCCAGTTCATTCAGGGCCGGGATCGGCCTGGGGCTGCCGGAACCGCATCTTTGTGCGTGAAGCTGGCCGGTTTCCCTTGCTCTCGCGGCGATCGGGTCGACGGGGTCGCGTCCCACGTCAGGCCGCTTGGATCGAAGCAGACAAATGGCTTTGCGGTTGGGGGCTGCTGGTTCCGGCGGGTATCGGACCGGCAGGAACAAACAGCGTCGGCGTCACGAGATGATCGAGCAGGTAGTTGGCGGTACTGCCTATCGGCAGGTCGAGGCAATGCCGCCCTCCCTGCCCGCGAGCCGACAGGACCACAAGCGAGGGGTTGGCGTCCGAAATCGTCCTCAACAACGCGGCGCGCGGTTCTCCATCGAGGCAGATGCTCCGGACTTTCAGTCCCTGGTCCGTCAGGCGGCGGGTGGCCCTCTCGAGCAGGTCCGAAGCCGCAAGACGGTTTCGCTGATCGAGGCGGGCAACCAGTTCGATATCTGCTCTTTCGGGCAGGCCGGAGTGCGCAAGTTCGGGCTCTGGAACGACATGTGCGAGCAACAGTTCGGCTCCACTGTTCCGCGCAATCCTGGCAGCTTGCGCCAAGGCGTTGTCGGCATGGTGCGAACCATCCAGGGGAACGAGAATCCGCTCAAGCCTTGTCGTGCACCAGCCGTTATTGATGGGAACTAGCAGAACCGGTCCAAGCGCGCGCTCGATTACCTGCCTTGACACCAATCCGCGAAAGAAGGGGCTATTTCCGTCGCCGCCCGAACCCATAACCAGGATCGATCCCGGCTCGGCAGCGCGCTGGCAGATCGAGTTCGTCCGCTCCCCCTCGGCAAGCGCAACGGTCATTGCTTCCGGTGCCAACGGCAGCGCTGCGCGCAGGACGTCCAGATGGTCGCACGCCTGCCGCCTGAGCAGCTGCCATTCCAGCGGATCCGGCCGTCGCCGCAGATCGTCAGACGGCTCGATCACATGGAAAAGAACGAGCGGGAGATCGAGTGCGAGTGCGAGGCCCGCTGCGGCATCCGCAATGGCGTACGACTGCCGGGTGCAGTCTACGCAGGCGACCACTTGTCGAGCATTCCTGGCCGAGGGTGGATGAAGCGGGGAAACTCTCATGTGACCGACCTTTGCATCTGTGGCTGGATCGCCTACCTGCTCGGCAGCCAGCACATCCTCCCCCCACTCCTTCTCCTCCCCTTCGCCATCTTCCCGGCTCTTGGCGCTCAAGGCCGACGGCAGCCCCAAACTGCTTGGACCCCATTTATCTCAACCCCTTCGGCGGGGTCGGCGGAATACGGAATGTTACGTGTAAAAGCGCCGATGCATCCCCGATAAGGATGAACAGGATCGGGACCGCAACCAAGCCTAAATCTTAATAGCACAAGTCGGGCTACGATCATAGCTGCGATGAAGCCGGCGAGTGTGCGCCAAATCTATAGTAAGGGCTCTCGGGCAATCGAACTGCGGGAAAGAACGTTTGTCACTCTGGCTCCTCATTCTCAGCTTCATCGCCGCCGCTTGCGTCGTATGGTGGGCTGGCTCGCATCTGCCGCACTATGTGGTCGCGATCAGCGAACGCACCGGCCTGGGCCAGGGATTTGCAGGCATGCTGCTGCTCGGGGGCATAACCTCGCTTCCCGAAGTCTCGACCACGCTCAGCGCGGCATCCCTCGGTGCTTCCTCGCTTGCGCTCAACAATGTCCTCGGCAGCGTGGCATTCAACATCGTGCTTCTCGCGCTGGCAGACATGGTCCTGGGGCGCCGGCCACTGACGTCGGTCGTTGCCCGTCCGGTTACCTTGATCCAGGGCGTGCTCGGCATAATGCTGCTGGCGGTCGTCGCCACGGCGATCGGCGTGGGCGAAGTCCCGTTCCTCGGCGTAGGAGTGTGGTCGTCGGTCCTGCTGATCCTTTGCGTGGCGGCGCTGGGCCTCGCCCATCGATCCGAACGGCGCCCGATGTGGATGGTCGTCAACCCGCCGACACTGGAACCTGAAGGACATGGCGACGAAGCGTCTCTGACGCCACGGCAGCTGGTCTGGGGTACGTTCGGCCTCGCAATGCTGATTCTCGCGGCTGGTACGGTCCTTGCCAATACCGGCGATGCGATCGCACTGCGGACGGGAATCGGCGGAGGGCTGGTCGGGCTGATCTTCCTCGCGCTTGCGACTTCGCTTCCCGAGCTGAGTTCGATTACCGCTGCGGTCCGCCAGCGACGCTACGAACTGGCGGTAGGCGAGGTGTTCGGTTCGAACCTGTTCAATCTCACGCTCATATTCCTGATCGATCTTGCATCGCCCGGCCCGCCGGTACTTGCGGCGGCGACTTCCTTCGAAATCGTCGCAGCGCTGCTCGGGCTGATGCTCACGGGTCTCTATGTCCTCGGTTTGATCGAGCGGCGTGACCGGACCTTTGTCCGGATGGGCTATGATTCGATTGCGGCGATCGTTCTCTATGGCCTCGGGCTGTTTTGGCTGGTCAGGATTGCGTCGCCGGGCTGAACAGGTTCCTTGTCAGCCATTTCTCCAGTTCGACGACCACGAAAAGCAGCAGGCCGAACCCCGCGACGATTGCCCACTCGCTCCAGCCGAGGGCAACCGAACCGAATAATTGTTGCATGAAGCCTGCATAGGTGAAGAGCAGCTGCAAGAGGATCACCGTGGCAATCGAAATAGGTACCACGCGATTCTCGGTGAGTACTTTCCAACCGAACGACGACTGCCGCAAGCGGCGGCAGTTGAAGAGATAGGCGATTTCGCAGGCGACGAGTCCGTTGACCACGGCGGTACGAGCGAGATCGACCGAACCGGTCGCGAGCAACAGTTCGAAGAGGTACCACCCTGCCGCGGTCATCAGCGCCGCGACGAAGCCGATGCGCCAGAGCAGAAAACGCGACAGCAGCGGCTCGTTGCGGGGTCTCGGCGGTCTTTTCATCGACTGCGGATCGGCGGGGTCGAAAGCGATTGCGATGCTGAGCGTCGCCTCAGTGACGAGATTGATCCACAGGATCTGCAACGCGGTGATCGGCAGGGCCTGACCTAATGCAACCGCCAACACGATCAGCCCTGCCTCCCCCAGACTGGTGGGAAGGATGTAGGCGACTGCCTTGCGGATATTCTCATAGACCGTGCGGCCTTCGTGGACCGCGGCGACGATCGAGGTGAAATCGTCATCGGTCAGCACGATATCGGAGGCCTCGCGGGCGGCTTCGGTGCCCCGTCCGCCCATGGCGATGCCGATATCCGCCTTCTGCAGCGCCGGCGCATCGTTGAAGCCATCGCCTGTCATCGCGATGCTCTTGCCCTGGGCCTGCAGCGCGGCGATCAGGCGTTGCTTGTGCTCGGGCGTTGCCCGGGCGATGATCGCGGCGTGGGCGGCCGCCTCACCGAATTCCGCTTCGTCGAGCCTGTCCAACTCGTGACCGGCCACGGTCTCGCCTTCGATCCCAACCGAGGCCGCGATCGCCTTCGCTGTGGCGGGATGGTCGCCTGTGATCATCTTGACAGCGATCCCCGCTCGCCGCGCGGTGGCGATGCTCTCCGCGACTCCGTCGCGCGGAGGATCGATCATGCCGACCAGCCCAAGGAGCGTGAAACCGCCCGACGCGACCGTCTCGGGATCGAGCGAGCTGTCGCCGGCGGCAGGCCGTCGAGCCACAGCAAGCACGCGCTCACCTAGCCTCGCCAGCTCTTCCACCCTGCCCGTCCAGGTTTCGCGGTCAATGGGTTCGAAACCGGCCGCCATCTCGACTTTGGAACACAAGGCAAGCACCCGCTCCGGAGCGCCCTTGAGCCAGATCGTTGGCGAATCCCCTGCCCCGTCGAGCACAGCCATGTATTGCTGTTCGGCCTCGTAAGGAATCGTCGCGAGCCGCCGGGCGCATCCATTCGTCACGCCGCACTTATGCGCGAAGGCCAGGAGCGCTCCGTCGGTAAGGTCGCCCTCCACTGCCCAGCCGTTGCTTTCGCGGCGCAGTTCGGCGTCATTGGCGAACGCCGCGCCCCGGGCAAGCTGCCGTAACAGGGGATCGACAGACTGCCGGTCGACAGTCAGCTCCTCGGGGTTAGGGTCGGCCGGGGGAATGTCGAACCGTCCGCTCGAGGTCACGGCGGTCCTGACGGTCAGCTGGTTGCGCGTGATCGTGCCGGTCTTGTCGGCGCAGATAATGTCGACTGAACCGAGGGCCTCAACCGCCGGCAGCCTCCGGATGATCGCGCGACGCTTGGCCATGCGGGTGACGCCAACGGCCATGGTGATGGTGAGGATTGCGGGGAGCGCTTCGGGCACGGCAGCGATTGCCACACCGACCGAGGCCCTGAAGGCTGCCACCGCGCCCATGTCCCAGAACCCCTCGCCCACCGCATAGACCGCTGCCGCGAGCAGCAAGATCGCTGCGGTGAGTCGGCGGCTGAATCGGCCGAGCCGGCGATGAAGCGGCGTCACGCTCGTGTCGCGTTGCGCCAGGAGGCTGCCGATGCGGCCGATCTCGCTGCGGTCGCCCGTGGCGATGACGACGCCCCGGCCCGCACCGCGGGCAATCATGGTTCCGGACCAGGCCATGGAGGACCTGTCCGCAAGGGCCGTTTCCTCGGGAAGGGGATCTATCGCCTTGCTGACCGGCATCGATTCGCCAGTAAGCGAGGCCTCCTGGACCTCGAGCCCGTGCAGTTCGATCAGCCTCAAATCGGCCGGGACGAGCGTGCCCGAAGCGAGTGCTACGACGTCTCCTACCACCAGCTCTTCGGCCGGAATGGTGCGCGGACGGCCGCCCCTGATGACCATTGCCTCGGGCGCAAGACTCTGGCGCACCGCGTCGAGCGCCTGCTGCGCCCGTCCCTCCTGGATGAAGCCGAGCAGCGCGTTCGCGACAACCAGCGCGGACACCACCGCCGCATCGAGCAGCTCTCCGATAAGCAGCAGCACCGCTGCGGCGCCGAGCAGGACGAGCATGAGGGCATTCGCGAACTGGCCGAGGAACCGCGCCAGGGCGGACCTCTTTCGCGCCCGCGTCAGGCGATTGCGCCCCCATTCGGCGAGGCGCCGTTCCGCCTCCGCTCCGTCGAGTCCAGCGGGCGAACTTCTAACCCGCGCAAGCACCTCGGCGGCGGGAACCGCATGCCAGGCATCAGGATCCGACGCGCTCACGCAAGCTATTCTCTCCATGCCGCGCGGATCCTTTCAGCCGGGCTTCGCCTGTTCGGCAGCGGCGACGGTATGGAGCGTGGCGACGAAACTGTCGGGGTTGAGCGAAATCGAATCGATTCCAAGCTCGACGAGGAATTGCGCGAATTCGGGATAGTCGCTCGGTGCCTGCCCGCAGATGCCCACCTTGGCGCCGGCCTTGTGAGCGCGCGGAATTAGGTCGGCAATTATCGCCTTCACCGCCGGATCGCGTTCGTCGAACAACTCCGCCAGCAATTCCGAGTCCCTGTCCACGCCAAGCACGAGTTGCGTGAGATCGTTCGATCCGATCGAGAAACCGTCGAAGCGCTCAGCGAATTCCTCGGCGCGCAGCACGTTCGACGGGATTTCGCACATGACGTAGACTTCGAGGCCGCGCTCGCCGCGCACGAGCCCGTTGGAGGCCATTTCCGCGAGCACCTTGTCGGCCTCCTCGGGCGATCGGCAAAACGGCACCATCGCCACGAGATTGCAAAAGCCCATTTCTTCGCGAACCTGCTTGAGCGCCGCGCATTCGAGTGCGAAGCCCTCGCGATAGCGCTCATGATAATAGCGTGACGCGCCGCGGAAGCCGAGCATCGGGTTTTCTTCCTCGGGTTCGAAACCCGACCCGCCGAGGAGGTGGGCATATTCGTTGGTCTTGAAATCACTGAGGCGGACGATCGCCGGATGCGGATGGAATACCGCGGCGAGCCTCCCGATCCCCTGCGCAAGCGTATCGACGAAATAGCGCGTGGGATCGTCATAACCGCGGGTCAGCCGCGCGATTTCCTCGCGCTCCGCTCCATCCGCCACCGCGTCGGGGTGGATCAGCGCCATCGGATGGATGCGGACCCAATTGCTCACCACGAATTCCATCCGGGCAAGGCCGACGCCCTTCGCAGGCAATTGCCACCAGGCAAAGGCCGCATCAGGTTCGGCGAGGTTCAGCATGAGCTCGGTGCGGGTCTCCGGAAGGGCAGAAAGGTCAACCTCGCGGCTCTCGAAGGGATGCTCGCCATCATACACCTTTCCCTCCGCGCCTCCGGCACAGGAAAGCGTGACGCGTTGCCCCTCGGTCAGCACTTGCGTGGCATTGCCGGTGCCTATGACCGCCGGAACGCCAAGTTCCCGGCTGACGATCGCGGCATGGCTGGTGGGGCCGCCGTGGTCGGTCACGATCCCGGCCGCGCGGCGCATGGCCGGCACCCAGTCGGGATCGGTCATTTCGGCGACCAGGATCGCGCCTTCGGGAAAGCCGCCGATGTCGACGGCACCGCGCACGATCCGCACGGGCCCGACGGCCACGCTCCGGCCGACAGCCGAACCGGTCACGACCGGCGCCGCACCCTTGGTGTCGACCCGCCAGGTTTCGAGCACTGCAGGCCTGCGAATGGATTGAACGGTTTCGGGGCGCGCCTGGACGACAAAGAGCTCGCCCGTTTCGCCGTCCTTCGCCCATTCGATGTCCATCGGGCGCCCGTAGTGGCTTTCGATCGCCGCTGCCCATCGGGCCAACTCAAGGGCTTCGGCATCGTTGAGGACGAATGCCCCACGCTCCGCCGCGGTTGTTTCGACCGTTCTCGTCCCTCCTGCGCCACCTGCGGCGTAGATGGTCTTGCGGGCCTTGCCGCCGCGCTTTCGCCCGATCACCGGTCGCAAGTCCGGCTGCGCGAGCAGGGGTTTGAAGATCGTGTAGCTGTCAGGATCGACTTCGCCTTGCACTACGGTCTCGCCCAATCCCCAGTTAGCGCTGATCGTGACAATGCCCGGAAATCCTGTTTCGGGATCGAGCGTGAACATCACTCCCGCACCCCCGAGATCGGAGCGGACCATCCGCTGCACACCGACCGACAAGGCGACCGCAAGATGATCGAATCCTTTCGCCTCGCGATAGGCGATCGCCCGGTCGGTGAAGAGCGATGCAAAGCAGCGCCGACAGGCCGCGATCAGGGCAGTTTCCCCGACCACGTTGAGATAGGTTTCCTGCTGCCCCGCAAAGCTTGCGTCAGGGAGGTCTTCGGCCGTGGCGCTGGAACGCACGGCCACCGCGATCTCCGCCGCTCCGGCCTCCTCGCACAAACTGCGATAGGATGCCCGGATCGCGGCTTCGACCGCATCGGGCAGCGTGGCACCCAAGATGTCAGATCGGATTGCAGCACCGGTTTTTGCCAAGGGCACCTGCCCGTCGCGGTATGCCTCGATCGCCTCGCCGATCGGACCCGACAATCCGGCAGCCTCGATCGTGGCGCGATAGGCTGCGGCGGTTACCGCAAAGCCATCGGGCACCCGCACGCCCTTATCTGCAAGCGAAGCGAGCATTTCGCCAAGCGAAGCGCTCTTGCCGCCGACCTGGGCAACATCGTCCTTGCCCAGCTGGCGCAAGGAAATGGTCCAGCCGGTTTCTGCCGCTGAAGCCCGCTTCTCCGCCGTTTCCTGTGCTCGCGTAACTGATGGAGCCATGCCACCTTCCTGCGCAAGGGCTATCGGGGCCGCCATACGCAAAGCTACTGAAGTCTATGGCGCGCTCCGGGTGAATCAGGCCAAATACGTATCGACCCGATGGCATGGAACCCGGCATGCGGCCTTCCAAAACCGCACGCCCCGGTCTGGCCAAGACCGCGTTCACGCAAGTCCCTTGGAATCGCGGCAATGCCCGGAGATAATCCACCCGATGACGAGTTCGCCCGATCATGACCCGGAAGAGACGGGGCGCCTGGCGTTTCGCGGCAGTGGCCTGCGAAAAGTCTACCATATGGGCGAAACCCAGGTACACGCGCTGCGCGGGGTGGACCTGGCGATTCCGGCGGGCGAGGTCCTTGTCCTGCTCGGCCCTTCGGGCAGTGGCAAATCGACGTTGCTCAACATCATCGGTGGCCTGGATCGGCCGACCGACGGCACGTTGTTCTATGAAGACAGCGAACTAACCGCACTTGACGATCGCGACCTCACCCGCTTCCGCAGGAAGAATGTCGGCTTCATTTTCCAGTTCTACAATCTCATTCCGAGCCTGACGGCGGACGAGAATGTGCGGCTCGTCACCGATATCGCCGAGCAACCGATGAAATCGGCGGAAGCGCTCGATCTCGTCGGGCTGGCCGACCGGCGCGACCATTACCCGGCGCAGCTCTCGGGCGGCGAGCAGCAGCGCGTCGCTGTCGCGCGCGCGATCGCCAAGCAGCCTGGCGTGCTGTTGTGCGACGAGCCGACCGGGGCGCTCGATAGCGCGACCGGCGTCCGCGTGCTCGAATGCCTTGCCCGCGCGAACCGCGAACTCGGCACCACCGTCATTCTCATCACGCATAATGCCGGCATCGCCGCCATCGCGCACCGCGTTTTCCATTTCCTCGACGGTCAAATCGCCCGCATCGAACGAAACGCAACGCCAATCGATCCCGCGAAGATCAGCTGGTGAGCGCGCTCGATCTCAAGCTCTTGAGAGACCTGTGGCGCATGCGCGGGCAGGCGCTCGCCATCGCCCTGGTGCTGGCAGCGGCGACCGCGACCTTCGTCCTCTCGACCAGCGTCCACCGCTCACTGACCGAAACCCGCGACGCCTATTATGCGCGCAACCATTTTGCCGAAGTCTTTGCCGGGATGACCCGCGCCCCGCGCAGCATCGTGGCCCGCGCCGCTGCAATCCCCGGCGTGCAGCGCGCCGAGGGCACGATCCAGCAATATGCCACGCTCGACTTCCCGCACCGCAACGTGCCGGTGCGCGCGCTGATCAATTCGGTGGACGAATACGGACACGGCCGACTTAACCGGATCACCCTGCGCGAGGGACGCCTGCCGCGCCCCGGCCAGGCGAGCGAAGTGGTGGTGGACGACGCCTTCGCCGAAGCGAACGGCCTGTCGCCCGGAAGCAGCCTCGACGCAGTGATCTACGGCCAGAAGCAGCGGCTCGACATTGTCGGGATCGGTCTTGCCCCCGATTTCATCTATGCGCTCGCGCCGGGCGACCTGATCCCCGACAACAGCCGTTTCGGCATCTTCTGGATGGGGCGCAAGGCGCTCGAGGCCGCAACCGACCGGACCGAGGCGATCAACGCGCTTGCCGTAACACTGGAACGCGGAGCATCCGAAGCCGACGTGATCCGCAGGCTCGACAGCCTGCTCGAGCCCTTTGGCGGAACCGGCGCCTATGGGCGCGAGGACCATCTCAGCCACGCCTTCCTCGACAACGAACTGATGCAGCTCGACGCGATGACGCAGGTCATCCCGCCAATCTTCCTGCTCGTGGCGACCTTCCTCGTCTACATCGTGCTCGGCCGGCTGATCCGCACCGAACGCACCCAGATCGGGCTGATCAAGGCGTTCGGCTATTCGGACTGGGCAATCGGCCGGCATTACCTCAAGTTCGCCTTGGCGATCGCAGCGCTCGCGATCGTGCTGGGATCGCTCGCCGGCATCTGGATGGGGCAGGCGATGACCCGGCTCTACGCCGAATATTACCGCTTCCCGTTCCTCTATTACCGCTTTTCGCCCGGAGTGTTCGTCGCCGCAGCCGGTCTTGCGGTGGGAGCGGCCGGCCTGGGCGCGCTGGGAGGCATCCGCTCGGCCATCGGGCTCGCGCCCGCGGTCGCCATGGCGCCGCCGCCGCCACCCGTCTATCGTGCCGGGCCGGTCGAACGGATCGGCCATGCGGCGGGCTTTACCGCGATCGGCCACATGATCGTCCGCCACATCGCGCGCTGGCCCGGCCGTTCGGCGATCACCGCCCTGGGCGTGGCGTTGTCGATGGGGTTGCTGTTCGCGACCCTGCAATTCCTCGATTCGAGCCGGACCATGCTCGACAACTATTTCTTCCGCGCCCAGCGCCAGGACCTCACCGTCACCTTCACCGAACCGCGCAACGAAGATGCGATCTTCGCACTCGCGCAAATCCCCGGCGTGCAGCGCGCCGAGGCCATCAGGGCCATTCCCGTGAAGCTGAGCCACGGTAACATCGTCGAACGCACGGCGTTGGAAACTGCGGCGACTGACTCGCTCCTGACCGCGCGGATCGACGCCGACGGAAGCGAGATCGACCTTCCTCCGGCAGGGCTGATGCTCAGCCGGCAGCTTGCCGACCAGCTCAGGGTCCGCGCCGGCGACACGGTTCGGGTCGAGATGCTCGGGGGAAAGCGGACCGAGACGATGCAGCCTGTCGCGGGGATCGTCGATGAGTTCATCGGCGCGCGCGCCTATGCCAGCGAGACCACGCTTGAGGAAATTGCCCGCGACGCCGCACCCGCGGGCGCCGCCCTTGTCGGCATCGATCCGGCCCGGCGCGATGCAATCCTGATCGAACTCAAGGATATGCCAGTGGTATTGGGCGTAACCGAGCGCGATGCCGCGCTTGTGAAGTTCGAGGAAATGATCGACGACAACATCTTCACCATGCTGTTCTTCTACATCTCCTTTGCCTCGGCGATCGCAGTGGGCGTGGTCTACAATTCGGCGCACATCCTGTTCTCCGAACGGGCGCACGAACTCGCGACCCTGCGCGTGCTCGGCTATCACCGCAGCGAGGTCGGGATCGTGCTCCTCGGGGAACTCGCCCTGCTAGTGGTCGCCGCCGTCCCGCTGGGCTGCATCGTCGGAAGCTGGATGGCACAGTTAATGACTGCGATGTTTAGCTCCGACCTTTTCCGGTTGCCCTTTGCGCCGAGCCGCGCATCCTATGGCTATGCAATACTCATCGTACTCGCCGCGGCAACGGCGACCGCGCTCGCTGTGGCGCGCCGGGTGATGCAGCTCGACATGGTCCGCGTGTTGAAGGCGCACGACTGATGCGGAATCTGATCAATCGCTGGCGCTGGGCCCTCATGATCGCGGCGCTCCTTCTGCTCGGCCTTGCCTATGCGTTCTGGCCCGAAGCGGTGCCGGTCGATACTGGCCGGGTGACGCGCGGCCCGATGGCGGTGGGAGTGACCGATGACGGCGTCACCCGCGAGGAAGAATATTACGTCGTTTCGGCGCCGGTCACCGGCTATCTCGCACGAATCGAACTGGAAGCGGGCGATGTGGTTAGGCAGGGCGCGCTGATCACCCGGATGAGCGGGCGACCTTCCACGCCACTCGACCCCCGCGGTCGCAACGAATTGCAGGGCGCGCTCGAGTCGGCGCAGGCTGCGGCGAGTGGCGCGGAGGCTTCGCTGGCACAGGCCCGGCGCGACCTCGCTCGAGCGGAGGAACTGGCATCGCGTGGCTTCCTGCCCAGGGCCCAGCTCGAAGCGGCGCGCACACGCGTTGCCACCGGAGAGGCAGGCCTGGCACAAAGTCGGGCGGAAGCCGCGCGCATCCGCGCCATGCTCGCCCAGCCCGTCGGCGAGGCTTCGACCAGCGTCCCCGTCCGCGCTCCCGTCGGCGGTACGGTGCTTTCGGTAATCAGCGAAAGCGAAGGCGTGATCGGCGAAGGCACACCGCTGGTGACGATCGGCGACCCCGGCCGGATCGAGATCGTGGTCGACCTTCTCTCGCGCGAGGCCGTGCGGGTGAGGCCGGGGGACCGAGTCGAGATCACCCAATGGGGTGGTCCGGACCCGCTGATCGGCCGGGTCGAGCGGGTCGAGCCATTCGGCCGGCTCAAGGTCTCCGCGCTCGGGATCGAGGAGCAGCGGGTCAACGTTATCATCAGTCTGGCCGAAGCATCGAAGGCGGAAGGCGCGCGGCTGGGCCACGGTTACCAGATCGATGCCACGATCGTGTTGTGGAGCAGCGAGACCGCCCTGCGACTGCCCATCGGCGCTCTGTATCGGGGGAGCGACGGAGGCTGGCGGGTGTTCGTTGTCGAGAGCGGCAGGGCACGGGAGCGTGCGGTCACGATCGGCCACCTCAACGACGAATTCGCCGAAGTCCTGAAGGGGCTGAGCGAGGGCGAGGAAGTTGTTCTCAATCCCGGCAATTCGCTGCGCGACGGGACAGCGATAAACCCCCGCTGACGCAGCGCGGTTCGGTATGATTGCGTAATGCGCGGATGGGCCGCCTGTGGCTAGCTCCGGCTCAGAAGCCGGAGGATAAAAACATGCAGGATGAGATCGAAATGCCGCAACCGGGTGAAAAGATCTTGGAAGCCGACGAAACGCAAGATCTGATCTCGTCGGAAAAGGTCGATGGTACGCCAGTCTTCAACCCCGCAGGCGAGAGACTTGGCAAAATTCATCACTTCATGGTCGGCAAGCAAGACGGAAAGGTCCACTACGCGATCATGAGCTTCGGCGGGTTCCTGGGCATTGGGTCACATCGCTATCCCCTCCCATGGGATGCTCTCGACTACGAAGCCGAACAAGGCGGTTATGTCGTCGACATCGGCGAAGAACAGCTCGATAGCGCGCTGGCGCCTTCCTATCCAGAAGGCGAGGAACCCGAATGGAACGGCAAATGGCAAGCAGAAATTCGCCGCTACTACCTGCCGACATTCTGAGTCTGGACCGGCGGCGGCATTTGCGGATGGCCCGATGAGTCGCGAGAAGCAAATCCTCCAACCGTTTTGTATTTCGGAGCGGAGAGCAGCGTCGTGAAATGGAGCTTCGCGATCGGTAGCTTCCGGGGCACGGAGGTCCGCGTCCACCTGACCCTCGTCATCCTGCTCGCATGGATAGGCCTTTCCTACTACGCGCTAGGAGGCGCCCGGGCGGCCGCTTCGGGGCTCGTCTATATCGCATTGATCTTCGCCAGCGTGACCGCCCACGAGTTCGGGCATGTCCTCGTCGCGCGGACCTTTGGCGTGCGTACGCCCGACATAATGCTGCTGCCGATCGGCGGCGCATCGCGCATGGAGGAGATTCCCGAGGATCCAAGGCAGGAGGCGCTGATCGGGCTCGCCGGCCCGCTGGTCAGCCTGGCCATAGCGGGCGTGCTGATCGCCTTCCTAGGCCGAATGCCGAACCTGGACGACCTCGCTCCCGAACGGCTGGCCGGTGAGATCCTTCTCCTGCCACAGCTTGCGATCGCCAATCTTATCCTTGCCGCGTTCAATCTCCTGCCTGCCTTTCCGATGGATGGCGGCAGGATTCTCCGGGCGCTGCTCTCGATGCGGATGGGCCGACTCCGCGCGACCCGCACCGCAACACGGATCGGCCAGGGCTTCGCGATCCTGTTCGCTCTGCTGGGCCTGATGTCCGGCAATTTCATTCTGGTGCTGATTGGCATCGTCCTGTTCTTCGTCGCCGCGTCGGAAAGCGGCACCGTGCGACTGGAAGAGGCCTTGCGGGGCCTAACGGCTGCCGACGCGATGATCACGCAATTCGAAGTGCTACGATTGGACGCAAATATCGCGGATGCGGCGGAAGCGTTGATCCGCACGACCCAGTCGGAATTTCCAGTCGTCGATGGCAGCGGCCGTTTCCGAGGCATGCTCACCCGCGAAGGGATCGCATCCGCCCTGGCAAGGCGCGGCCGTGCGGCCTTGGTCCTGGAAGCAATGGAGCGCGACATTCCCGAGGTCGGCCCCTCGCATTCGCTCGACGGGATTTTCTCGCGCCAGCTCGGCAGGGCACCAGCCATCGCCGTGCTCAATGGCGACGGATCGCTGATCGGCTACATCACGATCCAGAATCTCCTCGAAACGATGATGGCGGTCGAAGCGCCGCGCGAGTGGCGGTCGGACCATTCAGCGCTCGGACGAACTTCCTGACAGCACGCTGGGCGTGGCCGAATAATCCGACGCGAGACCACACGCGGATTCAGGTGACCATCCCGGCGACCTTGGCGATATCCTCGGCCCTGGCGAGATCCGTTCCCGGCGTAAGCGTGGCGGCGGCGCCGGCTGCGATGCCGAAGCGGAACGCGTCCGCGATTTCGCTGCCGCCCGCAAGGGCATGGACCATTCCGGCCACGAAACTGTCTCCGGCCCCGACACAGCTCACCGCATCTACCGGGATCGCCGGAAGACGCAGTACGCCGCCTGCATTGACCAGCATCGCGCCCTCGCGCCCCATCGTGACCACAACGTGTTCGGCCTCTCCCCGATCGACGATTGCCCGCGCCGCACCGGCGACGGCTTCGTCGCTCTCCAGCGCTTCCCCGGTCAGCTGTCGCAATTCGCCGATACTCGGCTTCACCAGGAATACGCCGCCGCCGGCGAGTCCACCCTCCAGCCCCGCTCCGGAACTGTCGAGCACGAAGCGGGGACCATCCCGATTCAGGGTGTTCGCGACGCGGGCATAGAAATCCTCGGGCACGCCGCGCGGAAGCGAACCGCTTGCCACGAAATAGCGGCAGCGAGCCTGTGAAACGCTTTCGAGGCAGGCCTGCCATTCGTCTTCCGCTACCGTCGGCCCTTCGGTCACGAAGCGGTACTCGCGTTCGCCGGATCGCTCGAAGACCGAGGCGCTGATGCGGGTTTCACCGGCGATCGGAACCCGGCTGCGCACTATCTGGTGGAGATCGAGCAAGCCGTCGAGCGCCACACCCGTGGCGCCGCCCGAGAGATAGTGGCAGCGGGCATTGCCGCCGAGCCGTACGAATACCCGCGCCACGTTGATCCCGCCTCCGCCGGGATCGTGCCGCTCGTTGCGGCCTCGCATCTTGTGCGTGGGAAGCACCCGGTCGACCTCGAAGGAGAGGTCTATCGTGGGGTTCATCGTGAGTGTGGCGAGATGGTCCATCATACCTGCTTCCGTGGAGAACGGGGCGCAGTCTGGCGCTCCTGCGGTCGAGGCTCCACACGCAATTCTACGGATATTGCCTGGCCGCGGCCCCTGGACGGGGTCACGCGCAACCAGGCCTCAGTATCATTCCCGATATGGCTGCCGGAATAGCATGGTTAGCCTTCGATTGAACGTCGCCCCGTTTGCGCGTTCCAGAAGCAGCTTGCACCAGCGGAGTAGCCTAATGAAAGCCCTTTCCCCGAAAGATCTGCGCATCATCGTTACCGGCGGAGCACGAGGAATCGGCGCGGCGAGTGCACGCCTGCTGGCGGCCGAAGGAGCGCATGTGCTTATCACCGATGTCCTTGACGAGGAAGGCGGGCAGCTCGCCGCCGAGATCGGATCGAACGCCCGATATTGTTCTCTCGATGTGACGCAAGTTGCGCAATGGGAAGCGGCCGTGGCATTTGCCGAGGCGGAGTTCGGTTCGGTCAATGGCCTGTTCAACAATGCCGGCATCCTGGGACTCGGCAGCGTGACCGATTGCACCCCAGACGATTTTCGCCGCATCATCGACGTAAACCTCACGGGAATCTTTCTTGGAATTCGGTCCCTCGCCCCGCCCCTCACGCGGGCGGGCGGAGGCGTCATCGTCAATACCTCGTCGACCGCCGGCCTGCAGGGCTATGCCGGACTCGCGGCTTACGTCGCCAGCAAATGGGGTGTCCGTGGCCTCACCAAGGCAGCCGCGCTCGACCTCGCCCAAAGCGGGATTCGCGTCGTATCGCTTCATCCAGGGCCGATCCGGACACCGATGACCGAGGGACTTTCCGATGAGGTGGCCGCGGCACAGCCCATCCCTCGCTTCGGCGAGGCCGAAGAAGTCGCCCGGATGGTTCGCTTCCTCCTGACCGACGCAACCTATTCCACAGGCTGCGAGTTCATCGTCGACGGCGGCGCGGTGACCGGCCAGATCCTGCCCTTGGAGAGCTGACCTGGGCAAAGCCCATGGCATGATTGCGTTGAGGAAAGGCACGCCGATAATCGAGGTCTCGCCAACCTCGTCATACGATCGCAAGATCCTCCGCCTCGCCTTCCTCGCACCCCAATCGTTCCCCAGACGCGAAATTCCCTGTAAATCCCCTGATAAACAGGGAAACCGAGCCGATTTCGAACCGCGCAGAGACGCGCCGCCCAAATCGGCCCCAAAACACCCGGAAACTGGCCGGAGATTCGCGAGAAGCAACGGCTTGGCCTGCGCAATCCCGCGCACGTGGCGCGAGCGCAGGGAATCCCTGAAATGTGGGCTAAGTCATTGAATTTGTTGGCGGTGCAAGCAGTCAGTCCGTAACTTGTCTCTGATGCGGAAAAGATATCGCGTCCCGACTCTCAGTCGCACTTGCGACCTGAGGTCAAACTTTCCAACCAGATTGTTCGCATGCAGAGACCAACTTAGTAGTTGCACGAAGGTATGCATTCCCATCAATTTGCGTATGCGACGATTCGCTTGTCTAATGAGTCACCGCGCCGATGATGCGATATCGACTGTTCAAGTTTACTTCAGCCCCAGCGAGGAGTCGGGATTGAAACACGCCCTGATCGGATCTTTCGCCTCGTCGACACACAATCGACCCAGATTACGAGGGAGTACTTTTTGGGCACCGCAGCAAGAACGATCATAACCGAGAAGAAACGAATATCGGCAATAGGCAGAACCACGCCGCTCAGTTCCAGCGAATTCGACCACTTATTCCCGGACGAAGTCAGCTGTGTCATGCATCTATTCCGATGTCGCTTCGGGGATGAATTCTTATGCCCCTCTTGCGGACGAGATTCAAAGTGGCGTTTGATCTATGTCTACGGATTTCGGTGTTCCAAGTGCTCCTACTTCGTGGGAGTCAAGACCGGTACTCCATTTGAAAATTCGCACCTGCCACTGCTCGTCTGGTTCAGATTTTGTTGGCTAACTTGTCTAGCGAAAAACGGAGTTTCGGGACGATTTATTGCACGATATTTTTCAATCCGTGGAAAGGCCGCGGTCAGACTTAGCGCTCGCATCCGCAAACATATGGCCTGGCAATTGCCTAGTCCCATCTTTGCAAAAGTAGATGGACCAATTCAGATCGACGAGACGCAGCTTTCAAGGGCCACTCCGTTGCTCGGGAGCGATGGCTATTTCAAACCAATCGTTTTTGGAATCATTGATCAGAAAAAGGCATTTACGCGGCTGGTACCGAACCGGAAGAGAGTAACGCTCTATCCCCTGATTCGCGACCATGTCGAGCTTGGAACGACGATTCATACCGATCAACTTACGACTTATCGCTCGCTAAGCTTGGAAGGATATGATCACCATACTGTCAACCACTCAAGCGGCATGTGGAAGACCCCGCAAGGAGTGAGCACTCATCGCATAGATCTATATTGGGCGCGCCTTAAGCGATTCATTCGAACAACTCACGGGCACATCCATCAAAAGAGCATCGAGGCCTATTTGAAAGAGTTTGAGTACCGATATTTCTACAGAGATAATCCTATTGGCATGTTTGAACAGCTGATCTCAAATTTCCCTTCATATCCGCGGGGCAGGGCAAGGACAGTGAGCTCACATACGTCAGACTTCGCTCCAGCATTGCAGCAGTAGCGTGAGAGATAGGCAAGAACCCGTCGGGCTGCACGAATTCAAATCCAGATTTGCCGACGAAAGGGCATGTGCAGAGTTTCTGATGGAAGCTCGCTTCAGCCCTGACTTTCTGTGTTCGAAATGCGGAGCGGCGCGACGCTTGAGATTGCATATGAGCGATCTCCGGGTAGGATGTATAGGTTGCAGCAAATATCACTATCTGCGCGCTGGGACACTTATG
The DNA here is from genome assembly GCF_057143545.1 of Candidatus Andeanibacterium sp. Lineage (NCBI taxonomy): Bacteria > Pseudomonadati > Pseudomonadota > Alphaproteobacteria > Sphingomonadales > Sphingomonadaceae > Candidatus Andeanibacterium > Candidatus Andeanibacterium sp. The sequence continues at coordinate 858 of NZ_DBNHSF010000057.1, read as the reverse complement.
GAAGGATCATGCCTCCCGCTAAAGTCCTGGTTCGAAGCAATGTGGCTGATGACGATAAAGCGAAATGGCATAAGCACGAGCTTCATATCAGACTACTTAGGCATCGGAGTGAAAGCTGCTCATCGCATGCGCAAGAAAATAGGGCTGCATATTGAGAAGCTTTGTGACCGCGGTAAGCTGGGTCTCGATGGCCGAATAGTCTTTCTAGATGACACGAGGATAAGATGCATTCGCAAGACTGGGGTTCGAGGTACTCATAAGGCGACGATCTTAGGGGCTTGGGACGGTCGACGGCTAACCTTGGATACGATTGAGGCGCGACTTCCCAAGCACGCCCTTAATTTTGTGAAGACCTATGTTGCGCCAGGCACCACAATCGCCAGCAATGGTGCGGACATTTATAGCCTCCTGAAAAGCCGAGCCTACTTCGATCAGGCAAATCAAACGAGCCTGCTCGCAAACGTCAACTACCAACACTCCATGCTTCATATGAGCAGCAAATGGATGAATCTCAAGGTTGCGCTGGCGGAGGCACATGGCCGCATCAACTTCAAATTTCTCAGGCTATATGCCAAAGAATTCGAGTACCGTCATCTCTACCTAAGACGGCCGGCGGATATGTTCTGGGACCTCGTGTCGACTCATCCCAAGATCGAGATCTTGAAGCACGGCTGACGATCGCTTCGATTGGTCAAACACCCGTGAAACAATGTGATTTCAGAGCGACGCAAGATCCAATTCCGCGCTGCACGCTCGTTTAAGCGCAACCGAAAATCGAAGCAGTCGAGACCAAGGTGCAATACATTCGGATATCTCCTTATGTCGATTGCCAAGGTGGCGCCTGACTTGATCAGCCGC
>NZ_DBNHSF010000056.1:0-43020 GCF_057143545.1 Candidatus Andeanibacterium sp. | reverse complement strand
GCCGGTGATTTCCTGGCCCATCGCCTTCACGGTGATGCTCATCCGGTCATCGCTAGGCCAGCCGGTGGCGATGTCGGCGAGGCCGCCGGGGAACAGGTCGGCTGCCTCGTGACCGCGCGATTTGAGCCTGTGGCGGGCCTCGTCCTTGCCGAGATTGTGCGGAATCGCGACCCGCATCAGCCTTTTTCGCCTTCGACGTCGCCATCATTGTAGCGATATTCGAGATAGCGGGTCTTGATTGCAAGATCGTCGAGCGAGCCTTCGGCCAGCTGGCGGGTAACGCTGTCGATTTCCTTGCTGATCTTGCCGAGGCTTTCGGTGAGCTGCTGGTCGGGCGTGCTTCCGGCGCGCTGTTCCCTGCGCAGGTGCGCGGGAATCCTGCGATAGGAATCGACCATTTCGGGCAGATGTTCGCCGACCAGCTTGCGCACCTCGTTGACGGCGGGGTGCGCCTGGTCGACCGTTTCGAGTTGCATCCCCAGTGCATCGAGCTGGATGCCGATCTGGTCGACCACCTGCACCGCCGGCGGCGGCAGCGCGGGGCGCTGGTGTTCGAGCCACAATTCGGTCCGCCCGACCAGCTGGCGAACATCGCCGCGATTGAGGTCGGCCCGCCGCGGAACCTTCATCCGGGGAAAGGCGCCAAGCGTGAACACCGCGGCGGCAATGGCGAGGCCGGTAATCAGCACGCCGGAGATGCCGATCCCGTTGAGCACCAGGCCGGCGACGAACGACCCGGCCAGGATCAGGCCGGTCGCAACGACGATCCGCTTGAGTTTGCCGACCAGGTGGCGTTGCTTGAGATCGGCCGATCCGCGTCCAATCGACATCGTCCCTTTGCGGCGATGAAACCCGCCCGCCCGCTGCACCGCCAGCGACTGGCGCGCTTCGGCGTGGATCTGCTCGGCCTGGCGGGTGAGGTCGCCCATCAGCTATCCAGCGACAGCAGGCTCGGACCGGCGACTTCGCGTTTGGCTTGGGCCTGGCCTTCCGCGCGGGCGATGTAGCCCTTGGACTTCTCGACTTCCTGCGAGAGCGTGGTGACCGTCTCCTTCATCGAAGACAGCGCCCGCACCTTGAATTCGTCGATATTGTCCATCGTGTCGTAGATGTTCTGGAACGCCCGCTGCAGGGTTTCGAGCGGGATCGTCGAACTGGCCGCCTGCTCGTGGATCTTGCCGGTCTGGTCGGCCAGCATCGTACTGGTCGAATCGATGATATTGGCGGTGGTTTCGTTGAGCGCGGTGATCTGGCCCAGCACAAGGCGCTGGTTGGTCATCGCTTCGGCGACGGTCACCGCCGTGCGCAGCGCGCCGACCGTGGTGGTGCTGGCCCGGTCGACGCCCTTGACCAGCTCGACATTGTTCTTCTTCACGAGGTCGAGCGCGAGATAGCCCTGCACGCTCACCGCCATCTGCGTCAGCAAGTCCTGCGTGCGCTGGCGGACATAGAACAAGGCGGTTTCGCGGATCGCCTTGGCCTTGGCCGGATCGGTTGCATCGAGTTCGTCCGCCTTTTCCTCGAGCCGCGCGTCGAGCGTGTTCGAGATGTGGATCATCTGCTCGAGATTGCCCATCGCTTCCCACAGCTTCTGGCGTTCGACGTCGATCGCGGCATTATCCATCAAGAGCTCGTCCTTGCCCGATGCGAGCTTGGAGAGGATCGACTGGATGTGGGTCTGGGCGCTCTGGTAGCTGCGGAAATAATCGCGCAGCCGGTTGCCGAAGGGAATGATGCCGAGAATCTTGCGAGTGCCGGTGATCTTGCCCCGGCGGCCTGGGTCGAGATCTTCGACCACGCGGCGCAATTCGGACAGATTCGCGCCCACTCCCTCGTCCTGGTCCATTGCCCTGACCGGGCGATCGAGGAAGCGGTTGGACATTCCGGCCGCGGCCATGATTTCCTTGCGCCCCATATTGGTCAACTGGTCGACCTTCTTGCCGAACTCGGGCGAATTCGCGTCCTCGGCGATCAGGTCCATCACGAAAGCCTCGACCTTCTGGTCGAGCTTCGACTTTTTCTCCTCGTCGACTGGAACGAGTCCGGCCGCCTTTTCGGCGGTTACCGCGGGCACCGGATCGGGCGGCGTCAGCTCGAGACCGGTCTTGGCCTCCGTCTTGGTTTCATTGCTTGCCATCTGTCTTCCCACCTCTCGAATCTGGAGCCCGCGCGTCATGCCGGCAGGTGCATATCATCGCCCCTACTGTATTAGGAATATAAGACACGCATTTCAAGCACCAGGCGATTGATCTGGCGTGATTCCCTTTCCAGATCGCGACGGCCAGTCTAGACAATCCCGGTTGCAACTCTGGCCCCGTCGGGCCGCGCACGGGAGATCAATGGATGGCCGAGACCGACGCCGTCCCGCCTCAATCGCCCCGCGAACAAGGCTTTGCCCATGTGATCGGCAGCTTGCAGTCCTGGTGGCAGGCTTCTGTCGTCGGCACGGTCAAGCAGGTCGAAGTAATCGAGAAGCGGCGCGACGAATGCCATATGTCCGCGCGCTACATCTTCATGCTGGCGATGTCGGCCTGTATCGCGATGCTGGGCCTGCTGCTGTCGTCGCCGGCCGTGGTGATCGGCGCGATGCTGCTGTCGCCGCTGATGGGCCCGATCATCGGGCTGGGCTTCGCGCTGGCGACGGGCGACTATCCGTGGATGCGGCAGGCCGCGATTTCGCTGGCCTATGGCACTGCCATCGCCGTGTTGTTGACTGCATTGCTCGTGGTCCTCTCGCCCTACCAGACGGTTACGCCCGAAATCGCGGCGCGCACCAGGCCCAACCTGTTCGACCTCGGCGTCGCCTTTTTCTCCGCGCTCGCCGGTGCCTATGCCATGATCCGCGGCAGCGAGGGAACAGTGGTCGGCGTGGCCATCGCTACCGCCCTGATGCCGCCGCTGGCGGTGGTCGGCTTCGGCCTGGCAACCTGGAATGGCGCGGTCTTCTGGGGGGCGTTGTTTCTCTACGTCACCAATCTCCTGACGATCGCGCTCACGGCGTGGCTCATGGCCAAGCTTTATGGCTTTCGTTCGCGCTTTTCCGAGCGCCAGACGCTGTTCCAGTCGATCGCGATCATCGCGGTGTTCGTCGGACTCGCGGTTCCGCTGTTCTTTTCGCTCAACCAGATCGTGTGGGAAACCCGCTCGACCCAGAAGATTCGCAACGAGATACTCGATGTCTTCGTCACACGTTCGGTCATCGACAATCTCGACATCAATTACGATGCCGATCCGATCCGGATTTCCGCGACGGTCTTTACCCCGGAGCGCAACCCGGATGCCGAGACGGCGGCGGCGCGGGCGATCGTCCGCGAAATCCAGCGCCCGGTCGAAGTCGCGCTGATCCAGTCGCTGGTGGGGCAGGACAAGAACGCGGCCGAGGCCGCGCAATTGGCGGCGGCGCGAGCTTCGCAGGAGGCCGCCGACCGCCAGCGCAGCGAAGCGCTGGCTGTGCGGTTGTCGCTGGTCGCAGGTGTGCAGCCAAGCGACGTCATGATCGACCGCGAGAGGCGGCGCGCCCTGGTCAAGGCCCAGCCGCTCGAGGGCGCGTCGCTAAGGGCCTATCGCGAACTCGAGCGGCGGATAGCGGCGACCGAACCCGAATGGCAGATCCGTCTGGAACCGCCGGCCAGGCCATTGCCCGATGTGCTGTTCGAGAACGGCCGGCCGACTGCCCAGGGGCAGGAAGCGCTTGGTCTGATCGTCTGGGCGGCGGAGCGGGTCGACGTGCCGCTTGTCCTGACAGGCGACAGCGAAAACACGACGCGGCTTGCGGCCCTGCTTGCCGAGCGGGAGATCGCCTCGCGCAGCATGGTCACCGTGCCAACCGGAAATCGTGTGCAGGTGAGCTGGGGTGCGCCGGGCGAGTGATCAGGCCGCTTCAAGCACCCTGTAAGGTTCGATTTCGCCCGAGAGGTAGAGCTTCTTCGCCTTTGCCCGGCTGAGCTTGCCGCTGCTGGTGCGCGGCAGGGTGCGCGGAGGGACCAGTTCGACCACGCAATTCATGCCGGTGACCGAACGAACCTTGTCGCGGATCAGCTCGTGCAATTCCTTGCGCTTGTCGGGATCCGTCACGCGGCAATGGACCAGCACCGCCGGGGCTTCCTCGCCATTCTCGGTCTCGACCGCGAAGGCGGCGATGTCGCCATGGTTGAAGCCCGGCAATTGTTCGACCGCCCACTCGATATCCTGCGGCCAGTGGTTCTTGCCGTTGATGATGATCATGTCCTTCGCCCGGCCGACGATGAACAGGTACCCTTCTTCATCCAGATAGCCCATGTCGCCGGTATCGAGCCAGGCCCCTTGGCCATCTTCACTTGGGACCAGGCATGCAGCAGTCGCTTCCGGATCGCGGAAATAGGAATGCATGATGCTCGGCCCGCGGCACCAGACCTTGCCGATCTGGTGAGCGCCGCGGAGCTCGCCGTTTTCGCCGCGGATCTCGAGTTCCATGTCGCGCACCGGCTTGCCGCAATTGACGATCGCCCGGTAGCGCGCGGGCCGGCTGAGATCGCGGGGAGTGCCCGAAAGCCGCTCCTCCTCTACGAGCTCGACGCGAATCCCCTCGCCCGGCGGCATCACGGTCACGGCCAGGGTAGCTTCGGCCAGGCCGTAGCTCGGAGTGAAGGCGGAAGCCTTGAACCCGGCATCGGCAAAGGCATTGACGAAGCCCTGCATCACATCGGGGCGGATCATGTCCGCGCCGTTTCCGGCCAGCCGCCAGCGCGACAGGTCGAACCGTTCGGCAACATGGCTCTGGCTCGAAATCCGGCGGGCGCAGATGTCATAGCCGAAGGTCGGCGAATAGGAGAGCGAAGTGCCCTGGTTGCGGCTGATCAGGTCGAGCCAGGCGAGCGGGCGACGGGCAAAATCCTCGGTCTTGAGGTAGTCGACCGAAAACTGGCTGGCGATCGGCGAGAGAAAGCAGCCAACGAGGCCCATATCGTGATACCAGGGCAGCCAGCTGATGCAGCGGTCGTTTGGCTGGAAACGCATCGCATGGGCATGCCCCGCGAGATTGTTGAGCAATGCGGAATGGGTGACGGCGACCCCATGCGGGAAGCGGGTCGAACCGCTGGAATATTGAAGGTAGCAGATATCTTCGGGCTTCTGCTCGGGCAAGGCGATTTCGGGACTGACGAGCCCGGCAAATTGTTCGAAGGCAATCCCTTCGCAGCCCTGCCGCTGCGCGGCGGCGAGCCCCATCTCGGCGATCTCCGCGGGATAGAGCAACATCGCCGGATCCGAGCTTTGGAGCTGGATGGCGAGCTGCTCGATATAATTGTCCCTGCCGCCGAAGCTGGTCGGCAAGGGCAGCGGGACCGGCCACGCTCCGGCATAGATCGCGCCGCAGAACAGGGCGGCAAAATCGGGACCGGTCTCGGCCACCAGTGCGATCCGTTGGCCGGGCGTGACACCATGCGCGACCAGCCGGCGAGCCGCCGTTAAGGCATCTTCGCGGAGCTCGGAATAGGGATAGACCAGGGTAAGGTTGCCACGCGGATCGTGGAAATTGAGCCCGCGAACGCCCCTCGCGGCATAGTCCAGCGCTTCGCCGAAAGTCGCAAAGTCGGCAAAGCGGCGCGGCAGCCTGCAAAGATTCGGCGTCGGCTCGAGAACGGCGTTATCGGTCATATTGTTCAGCGAAACCCGTAAGTTAATTCAAATGGCGTGTCGTAAATGCGGCACCAAACTCATCATTTCGGAGCCAAACCGGCCCGGATTCTTAACTCGGACTTTCCCAATCCGATTCGAGTGTGGCACGAATATGGCCATCTATGACGATCGACGGCCCCAATCGCAGGAAAAAACGCCAACCGTCGCCGCTTGATACAGGTCGGCTGGAAGAGCTTGCGCTGGCCTATGTTGCCCGTTTCGCCACCAGCGCAGCCAAACTCGAGACTTATCTCAAGCGCAAGTTGCGCGAGCGGGGATGGAAGGACGAAGGTGAAGCCGACCCTGGCGCCCTTGTCGCGCGCTATGTCGAGCTCGGCTATGTCGACGACGAAGGATTTGCCAGGGCCAGGGCGGGCGGATTGTTGCGCCGCGGATACGGGCCGCGCCGGGTGGGCCAGGCGCTCCGGGCCGCGGGCATCGACGAGGAGATCCGCGGCAGGGTCGAATCGGGCAGTCTCGAACACCGCAAGGCGGCGTTGATCATGGCGCGCAAGCGCGGCTTCGGTCCGTTCGCAGCCGAGCCACCGGACCGCGAACGGCGCGAAAAGCAGATTGCGGCCATGCTCAGGGCGGGGCATTCCTTCGCCAGCGCCCGTGCATTGGTCGATGCCGATGATGCGGCGGCGGCAGAGCAATGGGTCGCGGAGGCAGGCGACGATGGAGAGAGTTGAGTAATGCGATCGGCAATCGGCATCGCGATATTTCTGGCTGCCTGTTCGTCGCAGGCCGGCGAGACCGTGGTTGCGGCCCAGCCGTCGGCAGAAGCTGAATCGGCGAAGGTCCACCCGGTTTCAGGCCTTGAGATCATCCCGCTCACGCTTTCCCAGGACGGCAAGACGCACGAGTTCAAGGTGGAAGTCGCCCGTTCGGCGGCGGAATGGTCGCGCGGGCTGATGTTCCGCGAGGAGATGGGAGCCGACGAAGGCATGATCTTTGTCGGCCGGGAGGGCCAGCCGGCGAGCTTCTGGATGCGCAATACGGTGATTCCGCTCGACATCGTCTTCATCGGGACGGACAACCGGATCCTCAATTACTATCCGATGACCGAGCCGTTTTCGCTCGAATCGCTTCCCTCGATCGGGCCGACCAATGCGGTGCTGGAAATCAATGGCGGGCGGCTGGAAGAACTGGGCTTCTCGCCCGGCGCGAAGGTCGAATGGCAGGATTGAGCGCAAGCAGCTTGCGCTTCGCCGCCGCTTGTGGCTAACGCCGCGCCTATGGGAATCCTCGGCAAGATATTCACCTGGTGGGACGGCGCGACGATCGGAACTTCGCTGTTCAGCGCGCTGAACGGCGAGCAGATCGGCGTCGATGCGCAGGGCAACCGCTATTTCCGCTCGAAGCGCAAGGACGCCGACGGGCGCGAGCGGCGCTGGGTGATATACGAAGGCGCAAACGATGCCAGCCGGGTTCCGGCCGAATGGCATGGCTGGCTCCACGGATCGTTCGACGATGTCCCCGAAAGCCGCCTGCCTCCGCCCCGGATCTGGGAAACCGACTATTCGCCCAATGCAACCGGGACGGCCGCGGCCTATCGCCCGCAGGGCGCGCTCGAAAAGGGCGGCAAGCGGGCCGCGGCGACCGGCGATTACGAATCCTGGACCCCGGACAGCTGAGCATGCGTTTGCTCGCAGCACTTCCGGCGCTCGGGCTGGTTGCGGCGCTCGGAGCCTGTTCGGGCGAAGCGGAAGACACGGCCACGGTCGAAACCAAAATCCCCGACGAACTGGCGACTTTCAACCAGCCGGACCAAGTCGTCGATCCGGGCCTCGGCACTCCGCTGGAAGAGCGGGTTGCGACCCTGGGCGTCCTGAACAAGCGCAACAACCTGTCGCAGGACATCGAGATCAAGCCCGGCGAATCCAGGCGCTGGGGCGATGTCATCGTCCGCCTGGCCAGTTGCGAACGGACCGCGCCATGGGAAAGGCCGGCGATGACGGGCGCATTCGTCCAGGTGCTGGTGGCAAGGCGTGACGATCCGGCGGACGAAAATCCCGACTGGATCAGGGTCTTTTCCGGCTGGCTGTTCAAGGAATCGCCCAGCCTCAACGTGGTCGAACACCCGATCTACGATGTCTGGGTCAAGGATTGTGCGATGAGCTTTCCAGGCGAAGAGCCTGCTCCGGCGCCTGCCAACAGCGAAGAGAATCCCGACGGCACGGCATAGAAGTCGGACTCGCCGGCATTCGCCTGCGCTTGGGCCAGCAATTGCAGATAGCGCTCCTGGCTGATCTCGATCGCGCCGAGCGAAGCGAGGTGGTCGGTCATGAACTGGCAATCGAGCAGCGTGCAGCCCGCCTGGCGCATCGCCGCCACCAGGAAACACAGCGCGACCTTCGACGCATTGGGAGCCCGGCTGAACATGCTCTCGCCGCAGAACACCCGGTCGAAGCCGACGCCGTATAGCCCGCCCATCAGGTAGTTGCCACGCCAGCATTCGATCGAATGGGCATAGCCGGCGAGATGGAGCGCGCGGTAACTCGCCGCGATCCGTTCGCTGATCCAGCTTTCGGGATGGTCCGGCCGCGGGGCGGCGCAGGCCGCGATGACCTCGTCGAAGGCCCGGTTGCAGGTGACGGTGTAGCGGTCGCGCCGCAAGATCTTGGCCAGCGAATGCGAGCAATGAAATTCGTCGAGCGGGATGATCGCGCGCCGCTTGGGCTCGACCCAGAAGACGTCCGGGTCGTCCCTGCTGTCCGCCATCGGGAACACCCCGCTGCGATAGCCGAGCAGCAGGATATCGGGCGGGATCAGCTGGGGAACCGGGGCGTGCATGGTGGGATAATACCAGCAACCGCGCGAAGCGGGAATTGCCCGAATTCGCGCCGGCTTCGCGCCTGCCATCACGCTTGCCATCGCGCTTGCCATCACGCTTGCCATCACGCTTGCCATCACTGGGGCTTGGCTGTAGTGGCGCAGTCCGCCTGGCTGTAGGGGTGTAGCTCAGCTGGTAGAGCATCGGTCTCCAAAACCGAGGGCCACGGGTTCGAATCCTGTCACCCCTGCCAGGCGATTCGTCGCAAATTGACGATGAATCGTGCGCCATGAGCGGCGGAATCCTGCGACAAACCTGACATCTCGCCGACAGGGCGGTTCACCGCATGGCAGGGACAAATCGTGCCCCGTCAGCGGTATTCTGCCTTGGATCGCAGCGTAATGCGTGCGGTCCCAGGCTCGAGCGAGGAAGCACATCCCATGTCCCGGCATTGTTTTCGCGGCAGCCGACCCGATAGCTGGAACGTCCCGCGCCCGCAGCAGGATCCGGTTCGCCGCCGGATCATTCACGGCCCGATCCTGCCGATGGAAGAGCCCAAGGGCTGGTTCAGGCGCCTGTTCGACTGGCACTGAGCCGCCGTTCGGCAAACGGTCAGTATTCCTCGGGCTCCTCGTCGGTCTGGCGGATGTGATCCGGCCCGGCGGTGCGATTGCCCTTGGCGAGCTGGAACACCACGCCCGACAGCAGCGCCAGCGCGACGAGGTTGGGTAGGGCCATCGCCGCGTTGGAAATGTCGCCGAGGCGCCAGACCAGCGCCGACTCCTGTGACGCGGCGACAAAGATGATCACGCACCACAGCACCCGCCAGACTATATGGAGCATCTTTTCGCCGCCCCTGCGCGTTCCGGGGATGCGGTCGAACAGGAAAGTGATCGCCCGTTCGCCGTAATAAGACCAGGTGATCAGCGTCGTGAACACGAACAGGATCAGCGCGGTGCTGGCCACCAGCGTTCCGAGCGGGATACTCCCGATCAGCGACGGGAAGGCCGCGGCGAACGCGCCCGACGTCATTCCGAAGCCGGTGAGGTCGGACTGCCAGACGTGTTCGACGGCCTGTCCGCCGCCGGTAAACTCGCCTTCGACCGTCAGGATCACCAATGCGGTCATAGTGCAGATCACGATCGTGTCGATGAAGGTGCCCATCATCGCCATGCGGCCCTGCTGTTCCGGGTCGTCGGTCTGCGCCACGGCATGGGCGATCGGGGTCGAGCCCTGCCCGGCTTCGTTCGAGAACAGCCCGCGCGCCACGCCGGCGCGGATCGCCATGATCATCGCCGCTCCCAGGAAGCCGCCGCCCGCCGCCTGCGGGTTGAAGGCGCCGTGAAAGATGCGGGCGAAGGATTGCGGGATATCCTGGATATCGAGGAGGATCGCAGTGAGCGCGAGCAGGATATAGGCCAGCGCCATGAACGGGACGATCTTTTCAGCGACATTGCCGATCGACCTGATCCCGCCGACGATCACCACGAACACCAGCAGCGCCACGATCACGCCCGAAAGCCAGGATTCGAAGCCGAACAATTCCCTGAGGCCATTGGCGACCTCGTGCGATTGCACGGCATTGCCGGTGACCATGGCGGAGAACAGCGTGCCAAAGCAGAACAGCACCGCGAGCCAGGTCCATTTGGGTCCGAGCCCGATCATGATGTAACTCATCGGGCCGCCGCGATGGACGCCGTCGGAGGTCGTTTCGCGATAGCGGATCGCGAGCGACCCTTCGGCAAAGGCCAGTGCCATGCCGATCAGCGCGGTCACCCACATCCAGAACACCGCGCCCGGACCGCCCAGCGCGATCGCGGTCGCGACCCCGGCAAGGTTGCCGGTCCCGACCTGGCCCGAAAGCGCGGTCGACAGCGCGGCGAAGGGCGAAATCTCGCCCTTGCCCTGCGCCTTGCGGCTCCTGAACAGCCCGCGAAATGCAGTACCCAGCCTGAGGATCGGGTAAAAGCGCAGGCCGACCATGAAATAGAGCCCGGTGCCCAGCAGCAGGATCACCATCGGCGGGAAGGGTATCAGTTCCGCCCCGTTCCAGGTCCCGCCCCAGATGAAATCCGATACATTGGTTACGTGATCGACGATGCCTGGAGCGTGGTCTTGCGCTGTCACCCGGATTCTCCCTCATGCCGCCCGGAAAAACCGCAAGCTATCGGGCGAGTGCACAGTGCGCCAGCCCCCTTGGCGCGATCATCCCAAACTCTTGCGCTTGGCCTGCGCGGTCGCTACATGCCCTTCGCATTCCGACATCGGACATCTGCAGCCCTTCCCGGCCAATCCCAGAACCAAACGGGGGCCGGGGCGGCGATGAGCCAATGGCGGAAATGGAATTATTGTTCGGTTTGCGAGGCGAAGGAACCATGGCGAAAACCAATCCTGCCCAGTTTTTCAACCAGGTGAAATCCGAAGCGTCGAAGATTTTCTGGCCGACCTGGCCGGAAACCGCGCGCACGGCGGTGTTTGTCGGTATCCTGATGGTGGTGCTTTCGCTGTTCTTCCTCGGCATCGATTCGGCCTTCGGCGCGATCGTGCAGTGGCTGCTTTCGCTCGCCTGACACCGAAGCTTTAGACGGAAAGACACATGTCCCGCTGGTATATCATCCACGCCTATTCGGGCTTCGAGAACAAGGTCCGCGACTCGATCATCGCCGAGGCCGCGCGCCTGGGCCTGTCCGAAGGTGTCGAACAGGTCGAGGTCCCGGCCGAGACCATTACCGAGGTCAAGCGCGGCAAGAAGGTGCAAACCGAGCGCAAGACCATGCCCGGCTATGTGCTCGCCAAGCTCAACCTCAACGACGACGTCTATCACCTCGTCAAGAACACCCCGAAGGTCACCGGCTTCCTCGGTCCGAACGGCAAGCCGCAGCCGATCTCCGAACGCGAGGCGGCGCGCTATTTCGGCGCCCGCGAGGAAGCGGCCTCGCAGCCCAAGCGCGAAATCCACATCGAATACGAAATCGGCGACCAGGTGAAGGTGCTCGATGGCCCCTTCGCCAGCTTCAACGGCGTTGTCGAGGAGCTCGATTTCGACAAGAACAAGGTCAAGGTCTCGGTCTCGATCTTCGGTCGCGCGACTCCGGTCGAGCTCGATTTCGAGCAGGTCGAACTGGCGAAGTGAGGGTTGTGAGTCCCCGCGCAGGCGGGGACCTATTGCCTGAGGCTCCCGCCTTCGCGGGGCTCACCTTTTTGTTGATTTATTGCGGCTCCCAGACTATCGGCGCCGCTTCCCGTCCTCCGGGCCGGGCAATCCATGCGGGAGGCGCGTCAAAACCGCCGTCAGCACCGCTTAACATGAGCCCCTGTCTCGGCGGGGGCGAAAGTGCGAAAGGAGGCCGTCATGGCCAAGAAGATCGAAGGTTATATCAACCTTCAGGTACCGGCTGGCGTTGCCAATCCCAGCCCGCCGATCGGTCCCGCGCTGGGCCAGCGCGGTGTCAACATCATGGAATTCTGCAAGGCCTTCAACGCCGCCACGCAGGACCTTGAAAAGGGCATGCCGATCCCGACCAAGATCACCGTCTATGCGGATCGCAGCTTCACCTTCATCACCAAGACCCCGCCGGCCAGCTTCCTGCTGAAGAAGGCGGCCAAGCTGAAGTCGGGCTCGAAAGAGCCGGGCAAGATCTCGGCCGGGACGATCAGGAAGAGCGCGATCAGGGAAATCGCCGAAACCAAGATGGCCGATCTCAACGCGAACGATATCGACCAGGCGATGAAGATCATCGAAGGCAGCGCGCGTTCGATGGGCCTCGACGTGGTGGAGGGCTAAGGACATGGCAAAGCAGAACAAGAAGCAGAAGCTCTTCGCCGAAAAGTTCGATTCCGAGAGGTTCTACGCGGTCGACGAGGCCTTCAAGGCCCTGCGCGAAGTCGGCTCGAAAAAGTTCGACGAGACTGTCGAGATCGCGATGAACCTTGGTGTCGATCCGCGCCATGCCGACCAGATGGTGCGCGGCATGGTCTCGCTGCCCTCGGGCACCGGCAAGGAAATGAAGGTCGCGGTCTTCGCCAAGGACGCCAAGGCCGAAGAAGCCAGGAAGGCAGGCGCGGACAAGGTCGGGGCCGAAGACCTGATGGAGGACATGCAGGCCGGCAATCTCGATTATGACCGCGTGATCGCAACGCCCGACATGATGGGTGTGGTCGGCCGTCTCGGCAAAGTGCTCGGCCCCAAGGGGCTGATGCCGAACCCGAAGCTCGGCACGGTCACGATGGACGTTGCTCAGGCGGTGAAAGACGCGAAGGGCGGCCAGGTCGAATTCCGGGTCGAAAAGGCCGGGATCGTCCATTCCGGCATCGGCAAGCTCTCCTTCTCGGACGAGCAGCTCAAGGCCAATTTCGACGCTTTCGTCGATGCGATCGTCAAGGCCAAGCCGTCGGGCGCCAAGGGCAAATATGTCCAGAAGATCGCCGTCACCTCGACCATGGGTCCGGGACTCAAGATCGACACGACCGAGATCGCCGGCGCTTGATGCAACCTGAGCTCCCGCGAAAGCGGGAGCCTCATTCCAATTGGCATGAGCTGGCGGACAGAGGTCCCCGCCTGCGCGGGGACTCAGCTCAATCCCAGCCCGGCTTCATCCCGTAAGGCACCGGACTGAGCACCGCCTCGATCAGCGTGATCAGCCCGTTCTCGACCTTGAACGCCTCGGCGATCTGCCAGGTGAAGGGCTGCGACAGGCCCGCCTTGGCCGGGGTGCCGTCGGCCAGCCGGTAGTCGCGCACCGTGCCGTTGTGGTCGAAGCAGGCCATCGCGCAAACCACGCCGAGTTCGGGATCGATGACGACGAAACGGCGGTCGCGAATAGTGGTGACGAAGGCAAAGAAGCCGGTCTCGAATTGCTCCTTCACTCCCATCGCCTTGAAATCGGGCGCATAGGGCGTGTCGGGATCGCGCTCGACCCCGGCCTCCTTCGCATCGGGCTCGCCCGAGGTGCGATAGCCGTGCTCCATCCGCACGCAATCGTCGGCGAACGGATATTCGCCCTTGCCGTCATTGCGCTCGATTGCTTCGAAATAGAGATTGGCGATGCGCTGGAGTTCGGCGCGGCCCAGCCTTTCTTCTGGCGGGATCGGCTCGAACCACGCCGGTTCGGGGCCGCCCGCCTGTTCGAGCTTTTCCGGCCCGTCGGCATAGGCGGTCACCGAACCCATCAGGCCGGGCCGTACGACGATCGCCTCGACATCGTGGATCGCGCCGTCTTTCACCCTGATCCGGACCGAGAGGATGGCGCGCTTGTCTCCCTCGGAGACGGTGGTGAACATCACGGCCGTGCCGCTCGAGGTGTCGGCGAACAGGTGGCGATATTTGCCTGCCCGGTCGAGCGTGCCCCACAGCCCGTCGCCGATGGCAAGCTCCTGCCCGTTCTCGGTGTAGCGCGCGTCGAGCGCCAGCGGGGCCGCACCCGGATCGCGCGTCGCCATCGCCTTCAATAGCGCTTCCATGAATTGCGCCAGGCCCTTGCGGGTGAATTCGGCGAGCGCGCCCTTTTTCATGATTTACCTCTAGATTCCTCCGGGCGTGACGTCGTTGCCCGCTTCTTCGAGCGCCTGGACCAGCGCGTCGACGCAATTGCCGAGCAATTCGCTGTCGGTCGAGCGGATCACGAGGTTGGTCCCGACCTTGCCTTCGCGGAAGAAGGGATAGGAGCCGATCTGGCAACCTTCGTGGGCCTGTTCGATCTCGCGCAGGATCCCGGCCACCTCGCTTTCCATGATCCAGCCGCCGATCGTCTCGCTGATCAGCGGCGCCCCGCCCTCGAGCGTCCCGGTGAGCGAATCGAGCATTTGCGCGGTGATATGCGGGATGCCCGCCATCAGAAAGACATTGCCGATCCTGATCCCCGGCGCGCCGGACATGCGGTTGGGAATGAGCTCGGCTCCTTCGGGCACGCGGGCCATCCGCAGCCGCCCTTCGTTGAGGCCGCCGCGGGTCGCGTAATAGTCTTCGAGAATCCGGCGGGCCTCGGGATGGACCACCACCGGGACGCCAAGCGCTTCGGCCACCGCATCGACGGTGATGTCGTCATGGGTCGGGCCGATCCCGCCGGTGGTGAACAAATAATCGTTGCGCTCGCGCAGCGCGTTCACCGCTTCGACGATCGCGCCTTGCACATCGGGCACAACCCGCACTTCCGCCAGGCGGATGCCCTGGACCTGCAGCCAGCTGGCGATTTGGGCGATGTTCTTGTCATGGGTGCGGCCGGAAAGGATCTCGTCGCCGATCACGACGAGGCCTGCGGTCCAGATTCGATCTTGGGATGCCATCTGTATGAATTAGAGCAAAGGCTGGGGTCGGCAAAGCCCTCTCCCCTTCAGGGGGGCTAGGGGCCGGACAGTCCCCAGGACTGTCCTCAATAGCGCGGGGCGCTATTGACCCCGACGCCGGTTGGGAGAGGGGATTCCCGCAGGGGGAGCCCCCCTCTCAACTTCGCCTAGGCGTTCTGCGCCAAGGCTTCGTATCTCTCCCCTGCAGGGGAGAGAGCACTATCCTTCTTCTCGAACGCCAGCACCCCGTCGTCGACCGGGCGCTCCCTGAAATCGCGGGCATCGGCGAGATAATCCATATTGTGCCGCCACGGCAGCGTCGCCGCGCTCTTCGGCATCAGGTGCCGCGCGCGTTCAATATAGCCTGAAGAGAAGGCATAGGGATTGTCTTCCTCCATCCCGTGATCCTCTGCCAGTGCGGGATAGACGATATCGGCATCGAGCGCTTCCATCCGGTTGAGTACTTCGCAGATGTAATGGGCGGTATTGTCGGCGCGCAAGGTCCAGGCCGCATTGAGATAGCCGAACACGACCGCGAAATTCGGGACATTGTCGAACATGCAGCCGCGATAGAACCAGTGCTGCGACCAATCGACCGGCTTGCCGTCGAGCCGGACATCGATCTTGCCGCCCAGCGTCAGCGCGAGGCCGGTCGCCGTGACGATGATATCGGCATCGAGATGCTTGCCGGACTCCAGCTGGATGCCGGTGGCATCGAAGCGCGCGATCCGGTCGGTGACGACCGAAGCCTTGCCGCTCTTCACCGCTTCGAACAGGTCGCCATCGGGCACCAGGCACAGCCTTTGTTCCCATGGATTATAGGGCGGCAGGAAATCCCTCTCGGTATATTTGTCGCCCAGCGCCTTCCTGGTCATCCTGGTAAGGAACCTCGCGACCTTTTCCGGCTTGCTGCGCGCGCGCTTGAACAGGAAATTGTGCAGCCGGATGTTCTTGAACCGGGTGATCCGGTAGGCGAGATGCTCCGGAAGGATCTTTCTTAGAAAATTGGCGATCGCGTCCTTTTGCGGCCGCGCGCCCATCCAGGTCGGGGTGCGCTGGAGCATGGTGATGTGCGCGGCCTTGCCGGCCATCGCCGGCAGGATCGTGACCGCGGTCGCGCCCGAGCCGATGATGACGACCCGCTTGCCTTCGTAATCGAGGTCTTCGGGCCAGAATTGCGGGTGAATTATTTGGCCCTCGAAGTCTTCCCGGCCTTCGAATACGGGATTGTAGGGATCGTCATAATCGTAATAGCCGGAGCCGAGATAGAGGAAGTTGGCAGTGATCCTGCTGCTCGTGCCGTCTTGCGCTTCGAGGGCGACCTGCCACTGCGCCGCCGCGGAATCGAATTCGGCCGAGACGACCTTCTGCCCGAAACGGATATGCGGCCTGATCCCGCGACCATCGACCACCCGGGTGAGGTATTCGAGAATGTTCGGCCCGTCGGCGATCGATTGCTCGTGAATCCACGGCTCGAAGCGGAAGCCGAAGCTGTGCATGTCGCTGTCCGAGCGGATGCCGGGATATTTGAACAGGTCCCATGTTCCGCCGAGATTGTCGCGCCGCTCGATCACGGCGAAACTGCGATCGGGGCACAGCATCTTCATATGCGCCGCCATCGAAATGCCGGAAATCCCGGCCCCGACGATCAACACATCGACATCGCTCATTCTCACTCTCCGGTTGCTTACATTAATGTAAGTCGGAATCGGGACGAGAGCCAGTCTTGATTGGCGGGTCTAGCCGCCGGTAAACATCGAGCGGTCGGGCAACTCGTCCCAGTCGATCGCAAAGCCGTCGCTGCTCGTGCCTGCATAGGCTTCGCTGGCGGCCTGCACCGTATTGGCGAGCAGGCAAGAAATCGTCATCGGCCCGACGCCGCCCGGAACCGGGGTCACCGCGCGGGCATGCTGGACTTCGTCGAAGGCGACATCGCCGACCAGCCTGGTCTTGCCGTCGGCGGTCTTCTGGCGGGTGATCCCGACATCGATGATAACCGCGCCGGGCTTGACCCAGTAGCCCTTGACCAGTTCGGGCGCGCCTGCCGCGGCGATGATGATATCGGCCTTGCGGCACAGATCGGCGAGGTTCTCGGTATGGATGTGGGTGACCGTGACGGTCGCCTCGCGCTCGAGCATCAGCATCGCGATCGGCTTGCCGACGATATTCGACTTGCCGATCACCACCACGTCGAGTCCGGTCAAATCGTCGAACACCGTGTCGAGCAGCTTCATCACCCCGAACGGGGTGCACGGAATGATCCCGCCGGTGCCGGTCGAAAGCCGCCCGACATTAACCGGATGGAAGCCATCGACATCCTTCGACGGGGCGATGGCGCGCAGCACCACGCCGGTGTCGATATGCGCGGGGAGCGGCACCTGGCACAGGATCCCGTGAACCTCGGGATCGGCGTTGAGCCGCGCGATCAGCGCCAGCAGTTCTTCCTGCGAGGTTTCCGCGGGCAAGCGGTGTTCGAAGCTCCTGATCCCGACTTCGGCGCTCTTCTTGAGCTTACGCCCGACATAGACTTCGCTCGCCGGGTCGTTGCCGACCAGGATCACCGCCAGGCCGGGCCGCGGGCCGCCGGAATCGACCAGCGCCTTGACCTTGGCGGCGGTTTCCTCGTCCAGCCTCTTGGCGATTGCCTTTCCGTCGATGATCTCTGCCATGGTCCTGACTCGCTGGTTCGTCCGGTCGCGCCCGATCAGTGCTTGGCGTTGTAATCGTTGATCCACTCGGCGGAAGCCCTGAGCGCGCCGAATGGATAAAGATGCAGTCGCACGCGGCCGAGTTCTTCGGTCAGCCCCTTGTCGAGTGCGGCGACCAGCCGGTCGGGCCCGGCGCTGCCGATAAGGTTGGTGAGCGAAATGCCGTATTTCTTCATCACCGAAGCGGAGGCGCCGACGCCGCAGCGCTTGGCGAAGCCGAGCAGCCGCTTGATCCCGGCCGGGCCGGGAACGCCCAGGCGTACGGGCACGTCGATCCCGCGGGCGCGCATCTCCTTGAGCCAGGCGACGATTGCCTCGTCGTCGAAGGCGAACTGGGTGACGACCAGCGGGGTAATGTTGCGGGCGCGCAAGGCGGCGAGTTTGCGCTCCATCCAGTCCCACAGCTCGTCCCTGGTGTTGTTGGGGTGGCCTTCGGGATGGCCGCCGATCCCGACGATTTCGATCCCGTGCTTTTCGAGCAGGCCGGTCTCGATGATCTGCAGCGAATCCGCGAACGGGCCTTCGGGCTCGGGCGGATCGCCGGCGATGATGAAGACGCGCTTCACCCCCGCCCTGGTCGTGATATCGGACAGATACTGGTCGAGTTCCGCCTCGGACGTGAAGCGGCGGGCGGAAAGGTGGACGATCGGCTCGAAGCCCAGTTCGCGCACCAGCACCGCGGCATCGACCCGCTGGGACAATTCCTCGCCGGGGAGGAAGGTCACGGCGATCTGGGTGCCCGGCTTGATCAGCGGGGCAGCTTCCCTGAGGCCCTCGGTTTCCTTCGCCGTCATTTCGAGCGAATAGCCATCGACCATATTGGCGCGCGGCTTCTCCCAATCGGGATGGATTGCGGCGTAGGACATCGATCAACTCCCAGCTGTCGGGGGCGCCACCTGCGCCCCGTGATGCAGTCACAACAGGCTGGCGGAATAGCGCCCGCCAAGCCGCGCGAAAAGTCCCTAGCAAAACCGAGTTTATTCGTATAGGTGAAAACTTCACGCTTACGAAGAAAGTTGTTCGTTACCCGATGTTAGTCATGCTCCCCGGCCTGATCTGCGACGCAAGCATCTATGCGGCGCAATCCGCTGCCTTCGGCGATTCGCTGGCGGTCGACGGCTACGGGCTGTGCGACAGCCTTCCGGGCATGGCCGAGATCGTCCTTGAACAGGCGCCGGAGCGATTCGCGCTGTTTGGCCATTCGATGGGCGGCCGGGTCGCGATGGAGGTTTACCGCAAGGCTCCCGAACGGGTGACGCATCTCGCGCTGGTCAGCACCGGCGCGCATTCGCTCGGCGAGAACGAGGCGTCGAGCCGCGCCTCGCTCCAGGCGATCGGGCATGACAACGGCTTCGAAGCGCTGGTCGACGCCTGGCTCCCGCCGATGGTGGCCGAGGCCAATCGCGCCAATCCCGCAATTTATGGTCCGCTGCGCGAGATGTGCCTGCGGCATTCGCAGCAACAGTTCGACGCGCAGATCAAGGCACTGCTTTCCCGTCCCGAGGTCGAGAGCCTGATGCCGCAAATCGCCTGCCCGACGCTTGTCATGACCGGCAGCGCCGACAGCTGGGCACCGCCGGCCCAGCACCGGGCTATCGCCGACGCGATCCCAAATTCCGAACTCGTCATCGTCGAAGGGGCGGGGCACATGATCATGCCCGAGGCGCCCGAGGCAGTGAACGCAGCCATCGCCCGCTGGCTCGCCCGGCCGGTGACAAACTGAGACCGTAAGTCTAACCAACAGCCACTTTGAGAATGGAGAGGCAAGCATGAGTCAGAATTTGCAGCAGAAGCTGGATGCAGCGGGCGACATCGTCACCCTGTTGCGCAACCAGCAGGTCGGCCCGAACCCCTATCCCGGCGTTCCGGCGGAATATTCCAACTGGCGCAACGAGCAGCGTGCCTGGGCCGAAACCGCGGTGCTGTTCAACCAGAGCTACCACATGGTCGAGCTCTATGTTCGCGGGCCCGATGCCTTCAAGCTCCTCGAATATCTCGCGATCAACTCGTTCAAGAACTTCGAGGTCAACAAGGCCAAGCAGTTCGTGCCGGTGACGCCTGACGGCTATGTCATCGGCGACGTGATCCTGTTCTACCTCGCCGAGGAAGAATTTTCGCTCGTCGGCCGTGTCCCGGCGATCGAATGGGTCGAATTCCACGCGCAATATGGCGATTGGGACGTCCAGCTCGAACGCGACGAACGCACCGCGATGCGCAGCGACGGCGTGCGCAAGAACTATCGCTTCCAGCTCCAGGGCCCGAACGCGATGAAGATCCTCGGCATCGCCATGGGCGAGACCCCGCCGGACCTGAAGTTCTTCAACATGGCCCATATCGACATCAACGGTAAGGACGTGATCGCGCTCCGCCACGGCATGGCCGGCCAGCCGGGCTACGAGCTGTTCGGCCCGTGGGAAGACTACCAGGCGGTGCATTCGGCGCTGGTCGAAGCGGGCAAGAATGACGGTCTCACCCTGGTCGGCGGCCGCGCCTATTCGTCGAACACGCTGGAATCGGGCTGGCTGCCGTCGCCGCTGCCGGCGTTCTACACCGGCACATCGCAGATGATGAAGGACTTCCGCGCTTGGGCGGGCGCCAATTCCTATGCCGGGATGTGCTCGGTCGGCGGCAGCCACGTTCCCGCCAGCGTCGAGGGCTATTACCTCACCCCGTGGGACATCGGCTATGGCCACATCGTCAAGTTCGACCATGATTTCGTGGGCCGCGAGGCGCTCGAAAGAATGGCCGGCGAAAAGCACAAGCAGAAGGTCACCCTCGCGCTCGATCCCGAAGACGTGCTGCGCGTGATGAGCTCGCTCTTCGCCAAGGGCGACCGCGCCAAGTATTTCGAATTCCCGAGCGCGGTCTATGCCATGCATCCGTTCGACGAAGTGCGCTGCGACGGCAAGCTGATCGGGGTTTCGACCTGGGTCGGCTATTCCTCGAACGAAGGCGCGATGCTGACCCTGGCGATGATCGATCCCGACTATGTCGAGATGGGCAAGGAAGTGACGCTGGTGTGGGGCGAACCCAATGGCGGCACCTCGAAGCCGACGGTCGAGCCGCATGTGCAGACCGAGATCAAGGCGATCGTCTCGCCGGTGCCATATTCGTCGGTCGCGCGCAACGCCTATGCCGACAGCTGGCGGCAGAAGGGCGTCGGCGCCAACGCCTGATCTGGCAACAGATCGCTGAAAGGAAGAGGGCGGTCACCGCGGTGGCCGCCCTTTTCTCATTCGCTTGCGACAGCTCCCGAAACCATTCCGCTGTTCCCGGTCCGCAAGTTGCGGGCATAGAGCGTGTAGCGCAAGGCGCCATCGCTGCCTTCGGGCAAGGCAATCGAACCGGCAAAGCCTCCCGGTGCGGTCTCGAAGGCCAGTGGCGCGCTCGCGAGCTTGCGCCCTTCTGCCCACAAGGTCGCTTCGACGGAATATTCCTCTGCGGGCCACAAGCCGCCGGGCGTGATCGGGCAGCCGCACATCGGCGACACCTTGGCCTTGATCGCCAGCCGGCCGCTTTCGATGGCTGTCTCCGGCAAGATCACCAGCCCGATCAGTTCGACCAACCAGCCGTCGCCCGCGGTGACATCCTCGCCCGGCACGATCCAGCGTTGCTGGGTCACGGTCACTGCCGAAGCAGGATAATCCATCGGCCCGGTCACTTCGAGCGTGACGAAGCGCGGTCCTTTGAGGTCGAGCGTGGTGGTAAAGGCCGCGGCATCGTCACTCGCCCGCAGCGGGCTGCGGCCTTGTGAGTTCATGATCAGCGCGGTGTCTCCGGTGCCGCCTGCGGTCAGCCCTTCGGCCATGACTTCGCCGGTAACCTTGTCGCGCAGGATCACCTTGGCCCCGCCCATCGAGCTGCCGACAAATTTGGCATCCTGCGAGATCACCCGCACCGTGACCTGCGTCGGTTCGGCCAGCGCGGGAAAGGCGATTGCGAGCAAGGCAAGCGGCAAAAGGCGGATGGGTCGGGGCATAGGGGGCTCTCCTGCTTGTCCGCCCGATTTCCGCAATCGCGTGCCGTGCGTCAAGGCTTTGCCTTGCGTCAGTAACGCCCGTTACTTTGCAGTTGATTTTGTCCGGCCTGCTCTGGCACGATAGATAAAACAAGGACGGGATTCAGGATGCCTTACTTACCGCGCCGGACGATTCCGGCACTCCTCGGCACCGCTGCCATGGCCTTTGCATCGCCTGCTCTTGCGCAGGAGGCATACCCGGCCGAAGGCGATCTGCCGCCCCAGATCGAGGTGGTGCGTCCGCTGGTGCCGATCCCGCAGGAACGGCTCGACCAGATGGTGCCCAAGCATCCGGGCTATCTCGGTGCGCTGGCCCCGGAGAATATCGCCAAGGAGCGTCCAGCGCCGCCCTTCGACCTGACCGGGACCTGGTTCGTCGACCTGTCCGAAGGCTTCGCCAAGTTCATGTTCGGCCCGCCCTATCCCAAATTCTACGCCGAAGGGCGCGAGGCGCTGGTCGGTGCGCAGGAGGCGGCGGCTCGGGGCGAGACCTATCGCGACGCGATCGGCCAGTGCTACCCGCCGGGCATGCCGATGCTGATCACGCGGGTCTGGCCGCATGCCTTCATCCAGCTGCCGACCGCGATCTACGTCATCTCGGGCTTCAACAATTCGGTCCGGACGATTTTCCTCGACGGGCGCGAGCACTCCGACCCGGACCTGGTTGTCCCGTCCTACAATGGGGAATCGATCGGCCGTTGGGAGGGTGACACGCTGGTGGTCGACACCCGCTATTTCGAGACCGATAACCACTATATCGACCAGGGTATCCCGATTTCCGACGACTTCCGGATTATCGAGCGGATCCGCCTGCTCGACGACGGCACACGCATGGACGTCGAATACATCATGACCGATGCCAATATGTGGGAAGGCGAATGGCGCTCGACCAAGCAATATACAAGGCAGGACTATACCGACATCAACGAGGCGGTCTGCATCCTGCAATACAACCAGCACCTGCCGGGCACCGACCTTGGCAGCGCGACTGCCGAAGCGCGCGGCGAAAGCGAAATCGAGGAGGTTACGGGTGAATAGCGTGGTTCGAAAGGCAGGACTGGCCATCGCGCTGGCAGCGCTGACCGTACCGGCGGCGGCGCATCACAGCTTCGCCATGTTCGACCAGAAGAAGATCGTCACGCTCGAAGGCACGGTGCACGAATTCCAGTGGACCAATCCGCACGCCTTTATCGAGCTCGACGTGGTGACGAATGGCCGGCTTGCCCGCTGGTCGATCGAGTTGAACAGCCCCAACAACCTCAAGCGGCAAGGCTGGAAGCGGACCTCGCTCAAGGCGGGCGACAAGATCACGCTGCGCACCAATCCGTTGCGCAACGGCCAGGCCGGGGGGCTGTTTCTCGATCTCGAAAAAAGCGACGGGACGGTGCTCGATTCGGGCATGCCCAAGGATGGCGCGCCCGTGAACGTGCCGCAGGTTTAAGGAGGAAGCGATGAAGCTCCCGAAGATATTGACGATCGTGGCGGTGCTGGCGGCTCCGCTGTCCGCGCCGGTGCTGGCGCATCATTCCTATGCCATGTTCGACCAGTCGAAGCTGGTCTCTCTCGAAGGCAGCGTGGTGAAGTTCAAGTGGCAGAACCCGCATGCCTGGATCGAGATCGACGTGCCGGTGGAGGGCAAGATGGAGCGCTGGGCGATCGAGATGACCAGCCCCAACAACCTCATCCAGCAGGGTTTCAAGCGCACTTCGCTCAAGCCCGGCGACAAGGTGACGCTGCAGATCAATCCGCTGCGCAGCGGGGCCAAGGGCGGTAGCTTCCAGGGCGTAAGATTGGCCAACGGCACCACGCTCGGCTCGTGGGATAGTTGATGCGCAAGCTATTGCCGATTGCTGTTGCCGTTCTGGCAGTGGCGACAGCCCCGGCCGCGGCCCAACTCGGGGCGGTGACCAAGTCTCCACCGCCGCCGGGGCTCGAAGAGGGGCAAGGCGCGGGCTATCCCAAGGGGCGCTATGCCGAGCTCGAGGCGCTGCCCGATTGGGGCGGAATCTGGTTCGGCCAGTTCCGCCCCGGTGCCGGTGCTCCCGCCCAACCCAGGCTCAAGGGGCAATACCTCGCCGATTACGAGGCTTACCGCCAGGCGGTGATCGATAATGACGGGGTCGTGCCGCGCGAGCGCTCGAACTGTTCGCCGCCGGGCATGCCGGTGATCATGCAGACCTTCCAGTATCCGTTCGAGTTCCTGTTCACTCCCGGCCGGGTGACCGTGAACCAGGAAGCCTGGATGCAGACCCGCACGATCTGGACTGACGGGAGGGAGCATCCCGAAGATCCCGACCCGACCTTCATGGGCCATTCGATCGGCCATTGGGAGGGCGATACGCTGGTGGTCGAAACGATCGCGATCGAACCCTCGCTCGACCTTCAGCGCGGCATGGGCCATTCGGACAAGTTCTGGATGACCGAGCGGATCTATCTCGATCCCGCGGATCCCGACGTGCTCGTGAACGACATGGTGCTGTATGACGAGGAGGCGCTCGAAGAGCCTTTCGCGGTCACCGCCCGTTATGGCCGCGACCGCAACGGCACGCTGATCGAGTTCCAGTGCAGCGAGAACGATCGCAACCCGATCGATGAGGACGGCTACACGCTCTACGAGTGATTGCCGCGTAAGCCGCGCAGGCGCATAGCGACAGCGTGGCGACGGAACCTGCCCCTAGCTTCGCCGAATTGTTGCGCGCATTCCTGCGCATCGGCCTGCTGAGTTTCGGCGGACCGGCGGGCCAGATCGCGCTGATGCATCGCGAACTGGTCGAAGAGCGGCGATGGGTGAGCGAGGAGGACTTTCTCCACGCGCTCAATTTCTGCCACCTCCTGCCCGGGCCCGAAGCCCAGCAGCTCGCTACCTGGATCGGCTGGCGGCTGTATGGCTGGCGCGGCGGGCTGGCGGCTGGATCGCTGTTCGTGATCCCCGGCGCATTCGTGATCCTTGCCTTGTCGATCCTCTACGCCGCCGCGGCGCAACTGGGCTGGTTTGCGGCGCTGTTTCTTGGCGTGAAGGCAGCCGTTCTGGCAATCGTGATCCAGGCGCTGGTCCGGATTGGCGGGCGCTCGCTCGACTCCATATTCAAGAAAGTGCTGGCGGGTGCGGCGTTCACCGCCCTGTTTCTGCTCGACCTGCCCTTTCCGCTAATCGTGCTCGGCGCAGGCGTGTTGGGGATCGCAGCCGCCACCTTGCGCCCGGACTGGCTGGCGCTCAAGCCGCACTCCGAAGCGCCGCCTTCCGGCCCGCGCCCGTGGGGCGCGACCGTACGCGCGGCGCTGGTGTGGGGCGCGATCTGGGCCGCGCCGCCGGCACTGGTGCTCGCCGTGCTGGGGCCCGACCATGTGTTGTGGGACATCGGGGTGTTCTTCTCGCAGCTCGCCGTGGTGACCTTCGGCGGGGCTTACGCTGTGCTTGCCTATATGGCGCAGGAAGCGGTGCAGGGCTTCGGCTGGCTTAGCGCGGGCGAGATGGCCGATGGCCTCGGGCTGGCCGAAACGACGCCCGGCCCGCTGATCATGGTCACCCAGTTTGTCGGCTATCTAGCCGCCGTCCGCGCGCCCGAACCGTTTTCGCCGCTCGTTGCCGGGTTGCTTGGTGCAGGGCTGACGACCTGGGTGACCTTCGCGCCGTGCTTCCTGTGGATCTTTGCCTTTGCCCCGTGGATCGACCGGCTCCAGCACGCGACGCGCATCAAGGGCGGGCTGGCAGCCCTGACCGCGGCGGTCGTGGGGGTGATCGCCAATCTCTCGGCCTGGTTCGCCTTGCATGTGCTATTTGCCAATGTCGGCGAGGCGGATTTCGGCCCGGTGCGGTTGTACCAGCCGGACTGGGCGAGTTTCGACTGGCGCGCGGCATTGCTCGGGACGCTTGCCTGCCTGTTGGTGTTCGCCGCCAGATGGCCGGTGATCAGGGTCCTGGTGATCGCCGCGCTTGGCGGACTGGTCCTGGCGTTCGCCGGTTAAGGCCGCCCGGCGAATGCAGGCCGGCAATGCGGTTTGGCCATGCATTCGCCAGGCGGCGACCGGAGCGAGGAACCTTTCCGGTTTCTGCCCGCGCCAGGAGTGTGCGCGGGCCAGCGGGTCAGAAGGTTTTCCTCACTCCGAAACGCAGCTGCCGCGGTTCGACCACGCGGCTGATAAAATCCTCGACGCCTTCCGGCGGTTCGCCGGGGAAGCGGGTCGCGTAATAATAGTCGATATCGTGCGCGCTTGAATCGAAGGCGTTGAGCAGTTCGCCGTAGAATTCGAACCCTTCGAGGAAGCCTGGCGTCCAGGCCAGCCTGGCATTGACCAGCAGGGTCTCCTCGCCGCGCTTCGAATTGTCCTCGATCAGCGCGTGCGGGCCAAGATAGCGGAAGCGGATCGCACCGTTCATTTCCGAGAATATTACCGAAAGGCCCAGTTCGCCCGCGCTTTCGAGCGCGCCGGGAACGTAGTTCTCGCCTTCGGGCAGGCCGACATAGCGCGAGGTCGAGGCCGACCACACCGCGTCCACCGCCAGCCAGCCGTTCGGTTTGAAGAAGGCGGTCAGTTCATAGCCGTGGCGCACCCCGGGGTCGCTCGGTTCAACCGCGCCGCTGTCGCCGACATAGATCAGCTCGCTTTCGATCGAACTCCACCAATAGACCCCGGTGAAGATCAATCCCCCCCGTTCGAAGCGGAAGCCGAGCTCTTCCATGTCGCCTTCGGCCAAGCCCGGGGCGGGATCGTCGGGATTGGTCACCCCGCGGGCATCGTTCGAATGGAAGCCTTCGCCGTAATTGGCATAGAGCGCGAAGCCGTCGGCGATCTCGTAATTGACGCCGATCTTGGGGCCGAACGTGTCGTCTTGCACCAGCCCGCTCCAGCCGATCTCGCCGCCA
Source organism: Candidatus Andeanibacterium sp. (assembly GCF_057143545.1). Classification (NCBI taxonomy): domain Bacteria; kingdom Pseudomonadati; phylum Pseudomonadota; class Alphaproteobacteria; order Sphingomonadales; family Sphingomonadaceae; genus Candidatus Andeanibacterium; species Candidatus Andeanibacterium sp. The sequence goes on along the minus strand of NZ_DBNHSF010000056.1, from coordinate 16,716 downwards.
AGGTCCTCGGTGCGGAAGCGGTACCAGTCGTTGCGCAGCCCGCCGATCACCATCAGCCGCTCGACCGGGCGCCAGATCGCTTCGGCGTAGAGTCCGGCGCTGGTTTCCTTCACGTCGAAACCGGTGCGCAGGAAATCGAATTCGCCGTCGATCGTGTGGTCGAGACCGACCGGGCCGATCGAATCCTCGCGAAATTCGGTGCCGAGCGACAGTTCGAGGTTCATGCCGAGCTCGAAGCGCCGTTCCAGTCGCCCGCCCCAGCCCCACAATTCCTCGAACTGGCGCAACTGGTCGCCATTCACCGGATCGTCGAGGAAATAGGTGAAATTCGAGAGCAGGCTCCAGTCGTAATGCTGGCCCCACAGGGTGAAGTGCCAATCGTCGTCTTCGTAATTGAGTGTCAGGATCTGGCGCTTGGTCGTGCCGCGCAGGGTGGTGTCGAGCGCGCAATAGACGTCTTCGCACAGCTCGGTTCCGATCAGCCGTTCGGGCAGCTGCTCGGTCGGCGCCCAGCTGGCGTCGAAGATGTTGAGCGAAATGTCGAATGTACCGCTGCCGAGCGGCGCGGTGAATTTGGCGAGGCCCGAATAGCCGTCGAAATCTTCGGGCAATTCCCAGGGGCCATCGTAGAATTTGGCCTGTCCGACCACCAGCAGGTCGCCGCTGCCGACCGGGACCGAACCCCCGGCCACGAAGCGCCGGTATCCGAAGCCGCCGATCTCGCCGGTCACGAACGGCGCCATCCGGTCGTGGGTGGTGATCATCGAGGAGCCGACAAAGCTGAAATCGCCTGCTGCCGCGCGATAGGGGCCCTTGCGGTAGTCGACCCGCTCGACCGTTTCGGGGATCAGCCCGTTGACGTCGAGATAGCCCTGGCCGTGGCCATGGGTCCGGAAATTCATCGGCATCCCGTCGACCTCGACTGAGAAGTCGGTCCCATGGTCAAGATTGAAGCCGCGCAGGAAATACTGGTTCGCCTTGCCGCCGCCCGAATGCTGGGTCGCGATCAGGCCGGGCGTCGCTTCGAGCAGTTCGGCCGGGCGCAGCAGCGGGCGCACTTCGATATCCGCGCCCGCTACGCCGCCTTCGCTCGCGGCGCCGGCGAGTCCGATCCGCTGTTCGGCGCGGCCATAGACAATGATGTGGCCATGCGCGTCCTGCCCGCCGTCAAGCTCGCCTCCGGCATGGTCTTGGTTATCGCTATCGTCTTGCGCAGCGGCGGGAACTGCCATCGCCAGAAGCGCCGCCGAAGCCAGCAGAGCGGGAAAGTAACGTTTCAAGATCAGACCCCGGAAGCCAATTGCAAATCATTCGCATGGCCAATGCGGATCGCCGCTCGCCAATCCAAGTTATTTACGGTAATCCCGCGTTACATCGCGTTACACCGAGAGATATCAGGGCTTTCATGACCGACGAAGGCAATCCCCAAGCGAGCAAGCTGGCCGACGAGGCAGCACGCGTCAGGGCGAGCGGAGCACTCGGCGAAAGTGGCCGCCTGGTCGAGCTGTTCGATTACCTTGCCGCGCGCGGGCCGGACCGTGAACCGGCTTCGCAGGCGGAAATCGCCCATGCCGTGTTCGGCCAGCAGGATGCCGAAGGCGACGATGCGACGGTCCGGGTCTATATCCACCGCCTGCGCAAGCGGCTCGACGAGTATTACGAGGATCCGGCCAATGCCGGGTCGGGTATCCGGCTGGCCATTCCCCCCGGCAGCTATGCCTTGCGCCTGGCCGCGTTGGAGAAGTTGGTCGAACCCGTCGCCGCGATGCCCCGCCGCCCGACCGGACGGGCCTGGCTCGCGGGCCTGGCTGCCATATTGCTCGTTGCCGCCTTCGCGCTGGGCTGGTTCAGCCGCAATGCCGCTCCCCAGACGGCGGTCAATGCGATCTGGCAGCCCTTCCTCGAATCCGAGCGCCCGATCATGGTCGTCGCGGGGGATTATTACATCTTTGGCGAATATGCGCCCGACTTCCCCGAGATCGACCGGCTGGTGCGCGATTTCGCAATCAATTCGCCGACCGACCTCGCCCGGGCGCAGGAAGCCGATCCGCTCAATTACGAGCGCAGCGAGGATCTCGGGCTCAACTACCTGCCGTTCTCGTCGGCCTATGGCCTGGGCCAGCTGATGCCGATCCTCGAACGGGGCGGGCACGAGGTCAGCATCATGCCGGCGTCCGCCTTCACCAGCGACACCTTCCGTACCCATAACGTGGTCTATGTCGGGCTGATGAGCGGGATGGGGCTCTTGGAAGACGTCAATTTCACCGGCTCGAATTATGCCATCGGCGCGAATTACGACGAGCTGATCGATGGCGAGTCCAGGCGCCGCTATATGAGCGAGGAGGCGCTGAGCCTCGCCTCGGCCCGCTATTACAAGGACTACGGGTATTTCGCGAGCTTCCGCGAGCCGGGCGGGGCGTTGGTCGCGGTGGTCGCGGGTGCGCGTGACACCGGGCTGCGGGGCCTCGCGCCGCTGGTCTCCGAGCCCGAGCTTGCGCAGGAAGTCGAACGGCTCGCCGAGAGCGGCGAGGGCTTCGAAGCCTTGTACGAGATCACCGGCCAGCAGGGCGCCGATCTCAGCGAACGGCTGGTCGCCGCCCGCAAGCGGCCCTGAAGCTATTCGCTTTCGAGCAGGCCGGCGGTCTTTTCGAGCAGGTCTGCCGCGCGCTTGAGCAGCACGTCGTCGCAGCGGACCTTGGGTATCGCGACCGACAGCGCCCCCACGACTTGTCCACCGAACGAGACCGCGCGGCCGATCCCGTTGATGCCGAGGCTCAATTCCTCGACAGTCGTGGCGATCCCGGTCTTGCGGATTTTCTCGATCTGCTTGCGCAGTTTCGCTTCGCTGGTGATCGTCGAGGGCGTGAAGCGCTCGAGCTTCACTTCGGCGAAATAGCGCTCGAGCTCCTCGTCGGGCATCGCCGCCAGCAGCGCCTTGCCCGAGGCCAGCGCATGCATTGGCGAACGCTGGCCGGTCTCGATCGAATAACGCAGCGCCTGCTCGCTGGTCTCGGTGACGATCGCTTCGATCTCCCAGCCCTCGCGGACGAAGAAGCTGCAAGTCTCGTTGAGCTGGACGCGTACAGTCCGCACCAGCGGCGCCACCCGGTCGGCCAGCGAAAACACATGGTTGCGCGCCTGCAGCCGCTCGAGGCCCGATCCGGCGGTATAGCGCCGTCCCTCGCGCTGGAGATACTGCCGCTCGACCAGGGTCGCGAGCAGGTAGGACAGGCTCGAAACCGGGATGCCGAGCGCGGTCGAGATTTCCTGCGCCACCAGCGGGCGCCCGGCGGCAACGACATATTCGATGATGTCGAGCGTGCGGGTGGCCGACTTGACGCTGCCCGAAATCGATCCGTTATTGCCCGCCATCGATAGGCCCTTTCCGTCGCGAAACCTGAGTGTTCGCCATCGGAGTGCCTATATTTCATATATGCGAAATGAACGCAATCGTGAAATATGGTTACCGCAGCATTCCGGAGCTGCCGCACCGGACATACGACGATAGCCTCGCTTTACTCGCTTTCTAACGATCGTTAGGAACCGTGCAAGGGACCCTTCGACAAGCTCAGGGCGAACGGGAGTTATGGATGGCCGAAGCGGCATTCGACTATATCGTGGTGGGCGCCGGCAGCTCGGGTTGCGTCGTCGCGTCGCGGCTGAGCGAAGATCACGGCACAAGCGTGCTGGTGCTCGAAGCGGGCGGCAATGCCGACCATCTCTACCTCACCATGCCGCTCGGTTTCCTCAAGGGCATGATGGATCCGCGCTTCAACTGGAACTACATGTCGGAGGTCGATCCCAATCTCGGCCGGCCGATGCCCTTGCCGCGCGGCAAGGTGCTGGGCGGGTCCGGTTCGATCAACGGCATGTTCGCGATGCGCGGCCACCCGGCGGATTACGACCAATGGGCGCAGATGGGCGCCCATGGCTGGTCCTATGCCGATGTCCTGCCCTATTTCAAGAAGTCGGAGAGCAGCTGGCGCGGCGAAAGCGCCTATCACGGCAGCGATGGGCCGATCGCTGTCCGGCCGATCACGTCCCCCCACCTCCTGCACGAGGAGATGATGCGGACCGCTGCCAATGCCGGCTTCCCGATCAGCGACGACCTCGCCGGCGACCACCCCGAGGGCTTCGCCCGCGGAGAGCAGTCGGTCGACCGGCGCGGGCGGCGGGCGAGCGGCTGGACCGCCTATCTCAAGCCTGCGCTCAAGCGGCCAAATCTCGAATTGCGCCAACGCGCGCTGGTGCGGCGGCTGGTGTTCGACGGGCGGCGCTGCAACGGGGTCGAAGTGGAAGGCCCGGACGGCCCCAGGATATTCCGCGCCAATCGCGAAGTGATCCTTTCGGGCGGGACCTATAATTCGCCGCAGCTGCTGCTGCTTTCGGGGATCGGTCCTGCGGAGCACCTGAAGGCGCACGGGATCGAAGTGCTCCATGACAGCCCCGGGGTCGGGCGGAACCTGCAGGAACATCCCTGCGCGATGCTCGAATTCAACGCTTCGAAGCCGGTGACCTTCCTCAACCAGCTGCGCTGGGACAGGATCGCCCTCAACGGAGCCCGCTGGCTGCTGACCGGCAAAGGAACCATGGCGACTATGGTCAACAGTTGCAATGTCGTGATCCGCACTGCCGACCATCTCGACCGGCCCGACCTCCAGATCATGGTCAATCCGATCCGCTTCGACGCCGAGCCGTGGTTCCCTGTCCTCAAGCCGCGGCAGGATCACGTGTTCTGGGCGGGGATCGTCCAGCTCCATCCCGAAAGCCGCGGCTGGGTCGAGCTGAAAAGCAGCGATCCGCGCGATCCCGCGGCGATCACGCTCAACCTGCTGGACGAGGAAGCCGACCGGGCGCAGCTGCGCCGCGCCTTCCGCACCACCCGCAGGATCTACAACACCGCCCCGATGGCCGACTACATCGCCAGCGAGCGCACGCCGGGTGTCGAGGTCGAGAGCGACGAGGAAATCGACGCCTTCATCAAGGCCAGCGTTTATGTCGCACAGCATCCGACCAGCACCTGCGCCATGGGCATGGGCGAGCGCTCGGTGGTCGACAGCGAACTCAAGGTGATCGGGGTCGAAGGGCTGCGCGTAGCCGATTGTTCGGTGATGCCGACCGTGCCGGGCGGCAATACCAACATGTCCGCCTTCATGCTCGGCGAAAAGGCGGCCGACCTGATCAGGGGCCGCTCGCTGCCGGGGGCCGAACCGGGACAGGCAACGTGAACCGGACGGCAGGAGAAGAAGCGAACCTGAAGCTGGTGCTCGACCTGTTTGCCGAGGTCCTGAACCCGATGGATTCATCCGCGGTCGATCGCTTCATCGCCGAGGACTATATCCAGCACAACCAGTCGGTGGCGCCCGGGCGCGAGCCGTTGAAGGCTTTCCTCGACCTGATCCGGGAACAAACCCCGGAGGCGGTCCACGACGTCAAGCGCGCCTTCGTCGACGGCGACCACGTCACGGTCCATTACCATGTCCGGCGCTGGCCCGACGACCTCGGCTGGGCGGTGATCGACATTTTCCGCGTGGCCGACGGCAAGATCGTCGAGCATTGGGACGTGATGCAGGACGTGGTCGAGGGCGGGCCCAATCCGATCGGCCCATTTTGAGTTTGTTTGAGTTCCCGCGCAGGCGGGAACCTGTTGCAGTTTGAATGAGGCCCCCGCCTTTGTGGGGGCGCAAGAAGGAAGAATGATGCGGTTCAAGGACAAGGTGGTCCTGGTGCTCGGCGGCAACAGCGGAATTGGCCTCGCCGCCGCCAGGGCCTTCGCTGCCGAGGGCGGCACGGTGCACCTGACGGGGCGCGACCAGGCAACGATCGATGCGGCGGTGGCGGCCATCCCGGGGTCGACCGGCTACCGTTCCGATATCGCCGATAGCGCTACAACCGAGGAAGTCGTGGCGAAGATCGAGGCGGCAGACGGGCGCATCGACGTGCTTTATATCAATGCCGGGGTTGGCGGCTTCGCGCCCCTGCGCGGGATCACCGAGAGCGACTGGGACCACGTCCATTCGATCAACCTCAAGGGCTGCGTCTTCGCCCTGCAGAAGGCGATCCGGATCATGGGGCGCGGCGGATCGGTGGTCGTCACCGGCTCGATCGGTGCGCATGGCGCGCTCGAGGGGAACGGCACCTATGCCGCGGCCAAGGCCGGGCTCCATATGGCAATGAAAGTGTTCGCCAAGGAGCTGGTGGGCGAAGGGATCAGGATCAACGTCGTCTCTCCCGGGCCGATCGACACCCCGCTGCTCTATCGCAATCCGGGAATGAGCGACGAACAGGTTGCGGGTCTCAAGGAAATGATGATCCGGAACATCCCGATGCACCGCATGGGCGAAAGCGAGGAAGTGGCCAAGGCGGTGCTGTTCCTCGCTTCGGAAGATGCCGCCTTCATCACCGGGGCGAACTTGTTCGTCGACGGCGGGCTGATAGAGTTGCGCTGATGGACTTTACCGACACCACCCCGTTCGAGCCGCCGTTCTCGACAATCGACAACCCGCGCATGGAATTCGTGATGGAAGTCCGCCTCCAGTTCCCCGAGGTCTACACCATGGCGCCGCATCCATTCGGCGGGATGCGCAGCGCGGTGCTGGTCAAGGGCGGGACTTTCGAAGGCCCGCTGCTCAAGGGCCGTGCGGTTCCCGGATCGGGTGGCGATTATGCCTATTTCCGGCCCGACGACGTCGCGGTGTTCGATGCCCGCTACCTGCTCGAGGAAGACGATGGCACGATCATCCTGCTGCACAACAAGGGCTATTTGTGGGGGCGCAAGCCCGACACGATGGCCCGCCTGCGCGACTGGGCCTTCAACAACGGCGCCCCGGTGCCGCATGACGAATATTACCTGCGCGGCAACCCGACCTTCGAATGCCCGCTCGGCAAGCACGACTGGCTGACCAAGCACGTTTTTGTCGGGGTCGGAGAACGCAAGGCCGACGGGAACCTGTTGCGCTATTACGCGCTGGTCTGACTCACCTCAGTCCAACTCCCACTCATGCACCGGGTTGCCGGAGCGCTGGTGGGCGAGATAATCGGCGACGAGGCGGGCGAGATCGCCGTGCTTCGCATGATGCCTGAGCTGCCACGCCGCGCCGTTCTGGCGAGTTTCGCAGCGCATCAGCACGACGTCGAGATAGCGCTCGGCGAGGGCGTCGCTCACGCCCTGGGCGGCCAGTCCCTCGCGCGCGAGCGGAACCAGTTTCTCGATGACCTGCCGGACCGGCCTGGACCGACCATCGAGCCAGGCGATCTCCGCGTCGAGCCCGTGCCGGGCGCAGGCGTAGAAATTGGCGCGCGCCTGGTCGAACGGCAGCAGCCTTTCGGGATCTTCCATCCGCTCGGCCAACATGTGCGCAGCGCCATAATAGAGCGCGCCATTGGCGAGCATGTCGATCGCGGTCGGGCCCGATGGCATCACCCGCTGTTCGATCCGCAGATGCGGCGTGCCGTCCTCGTCGAACCCGACCAGCGGCCGGTTCCAGCGCCAGATCGTGCCGTTGTGCAGCCTGAGGCAAGCCAGTTTCCCGGGCTCTTCATCGTCCATGAACGGCAGCAGCGGCGGATACAGGGCGAGGTTGTCCTCGAAGATCGCGATCGGATCGTGCGCGACATAGGATCGTCCGAAGGTGACCCGCTGCGGCCCGTCTCCCGGCTGGCTCACCGCCTGTTCGAAGATCGCGATGCGGGTCTCGTGCCACAGCTTGCGCCCGAACAGGAATGGCGAATTGGCGGCCAGCGCGACCAGCGGCGCACTGAGGATCGAGGAGGCATTCATTACCGGGCCCATCCGCTCCGGCGGGAGCTGCCAATGGAGCTGGAAGCTGGTGGTCGCCGCTTCGATCATCACGTCGTGATGGACCGTCTTGAGAGGCTTGCCGCCCGCATGGACGCTGTCGATGTCGAACCGGATCGGCTCGCCCTTGCGCGCCTTCAAGACTTCGCGATTGAGCGCCTCGTAGCGATTGAGCGGGGTCATGTTCGCGAGCGTCAGGTCCGCCTCGCGCAGCGTCGGCAGGGTGCCGATCGCGATGATCGTGTCGACCAGGTCGTGCGCGCTGTTGTCGCACCGGTCCCAGGCCGAACGCAGGCCTTGTTCGAGTTCCAGCAGACCCTCGCCGGCCAGCAGCCGGGGCGGGGCGTTGAGCTCGATATTGAAGCGCGACAGTTCGGCGACCACTTGCGGATCGCCGACCCGTTCGAGGAAGCTCTGGTTGTGCGGGGCCGGATAGCCATTGTGGTCGACCAGCCAGGCTTCGAGTTCGAGCCCGATCACCGAAGCCCGGCGCGAGAGCTTGCCTGTTTCGTAGGCTGCGCGCAGCAGGCCGGTCTCCTGCGCGACTCGCGCACGGAAATCGCGGAAATCAGCCTCGGCAAATCCGGTCGAGCTGATTTCCTGGCCCAAGCTGGATCTCCGTCAAGTGAGAGCGGGAAGCCGCTCGCTATTCGCCCTTGGTAATGTCGTAGTCGAGCTGCTGCTTATAGGTTTCGCGGAACATCTCCGGGATCGCCGAATCCGCCAGCACAACCCGCTTGCTGATCAGCCAGCTGCCGTCTTCCTGCCGTTCGAGCCGGTCATATTCGCGGCCATGTTCCTGCAGCACCGGCGGTGCGAAGGGATCGGGATTGAGGATGCCGGTCCAGAACATCTTGGCCGTGGCGGTATCGCCTTCGATATCGACTTCGATATTGGTGATCAGCATGTGGAATACCCCGGGTGCCTCAGCGGGTTCATCACCCTCCGAAGGCTCGGCGCCCGGATCGTCCATCCCGTTATAGAGCGCGACGATCTCCTCGCGCCCGGTCGAGACGATCCCGTTGACGTCGAACACCGCGTCCTCGGTGTAATAGGCGCCGAAGTCCTCGTTCTCGGTCCCACCGAAATGCGAGTAATAGCTCACCAGCAATTCCTCGATCGCGGCCTTGTCGGCCAGCTCCTGCATTTCGGGCGACGGTGCCTGGTTGCAGGCGGCGAGCGCCAGGCCCAGCACGACCGGACCGAACAGGAATCTCTTCTGCATGTCCCTCTCCTCACGCGATTCTTGGTTGCCCGGCGATCTTCGCAGGAATCGCGGCCATGGCAAGGCAGTCCTGCCTTGGGGCGTTTCCGGAAAATGATTCGACCAGAGTGACGTCATGGCTTAGCTTTCGCCGCGCGCGACCGGGAAAATCCGGCGCAGCAAACAAAAAACATTCGTGAAGGGGGAAGTTGATGTCTGCATATCTTGCGCTCGCCGTATCCGTCGGCTTGCTGGCTGTCTTGGCCACCTGGGTGTTCGGCCTGGATGTTGCTTCGCAGAACAATCTGCAAGTCTGGATCGCCTTTATTGCCTGGGGCGCCCATTATCATTCTGGAGGAGGTTCCAAGGGAACGACCAGCGCCATTGCCTGCATGATCTGGGGCGCGCTCGTCGGCTACGGTGCAACCGTATTGCTCATGGGCCCGTTGGCGGGTCTGGGCGCCTTCGCTGCTCCGGTCGCCGTCGGTCTTGGCGCCGCTCTGATCTGCCTGTCGAGCAAGGTTTCGCTGCTCGCGACGATTCCGGCCAGCGTATACGGCTTCGCGTCGATCTTCGGCGTATTGCTGCTCAAGGGAGAAGACGGCGCACTGTTCGGCAATCCCGAGCAGGCCATCGTGCCTGTCGCGATTTCGATCGTTATTGGCGCGGCGTTTGGCTATGTCTCCGAAGCGCTGGCCAATGCGCTGACCAAGAAGGGCGGCGGCAATGCGGAAGCGGCAGCCGATCCCGATCACGCCGGCTGATCAAGTCAGTTCATGAAGTGGGTGAGGGGGCGGAGCGATCCGCCCCCTTTTTCCTGGATCGGGCCGAAGTCAGCGCGGCAAGTCCAGCCTGAGCGAAAAGTCCGGCACGCCGTTCCAGCTGAACAGCGGCCAGAAATAGCTCCGCCACGGCCAGGCGATCACGATATTGAAGAAGATGCTCAGCGCCCCGAAAACATATTCGATCGCATCGGGGTTGAGCACGAAGTTCCAGTACACGATCACGACGTTGATCGGGACCAGCGCGACGATCGTGATCGGCATGAAGCGATCGGCGAGGATCGTGAGGCCGAGCACGATCTCGATGATCTTGACCCATTCGAACAGCCCGCTGTCGATCAAGGCGACGGTAAAATTGATCGCCGCTTCGTAGCTCCCAAGCGGCTGCCAGGCGGGATCGATGAAATGCATCGCGCCCGAATAGAGCCACCAGCCGCCGAAGATGATGCGGCTGGCGTGATAGAGGAGTTTCACCCCCTGGCTCTCCCTATTGGTCCTGCTCCACCGCTTCGCGCTGGGCGACCGCGGCCTCGCGCATGGCGACGACCTTGGGGTTGGTGCCCGTGCCGAGGATATAGCCGCGGATCTGCACATTGCCTTCGTGACAGGCATATTCGTACTGCACGTAATCGTCGTTGCGCCGCCACGGGAAGTCGTATTTGAACGGCGCGGTCAGCACGACCGGGTCGGTCACCAGCGCCTCATAGCGGATCTCGTTGGGTCCCATGGGTGTCAGCCGTTCGACGATCTTCAGTTCCTCGCTGTTGGGGACATTGCCCAGCGAAGAGCCAGGCTCGAAATTGGTGGTCTCGATCACCAGTGTGTCGCCTTCCCAGTGACCGATCGAATAGCCGAGCCAGTTGCGCACGTCGGGCGGCGGCGGGGCCCGTCCGTCGAGATAGACGATGCGGGTCTCATGGACCATTTCGAGCTTGATCCCGACAATCCCCGGCGCCTGCCACACTTCGATCCCCATATTGTAGGCACCGGGCAGCATCGATCCGGGAAGGCCGCGGCTGATGCAGCGGTCGAACGGACCGAAATCGGTCAATTCGTTGAACTCGTTATGATTCCAACTGGTCTTTTCGAGCGCGGCGCGGCGGCGGCCCTCTTCGGTCGGCGCGGGCATCTGGCCGTTTTCGGGCAGGACCAGCAGCGAGGTCTGGCGCAGCGGCCTGCCGCGCTCGGTCCAATGGCCCATCGACATCTTGCCGACTTCGATTTCCTGGTCGTAGCGCTGCAGCAGGTCTTCGGCGTTCTTGAGGATCTGTGCGTATTCCGCGTCGGTATATTCGGCGCGGGTCCCGAATTGCGGCGGGCGCGTGCGCGGCGTGCCGTTAAGGTAATCGAGCGGGTAGGCGCCGCGCAAATCGGGATCGCCCCAGGGGGTGCGCGGAACCTGCCAATCGCTGTCTTCGGACGGTGCCGAAGTGTCCTGCGCGGCGGCAGGTATTGCGGCCACCAGCAGCAGCGGCAAGGCTAGATGACGCAGACTCATGTGTTCTCTCCCTCTCCCATGAGAGTATGACTCACTTTGGCCCGGTTGCAAGCAACCGAATTCGCGCTCAGCCCTTGAGCACGCTCGCATCCATTCTTTCCCGGCTCACCCAGGTTCCATGGACCTGGCTGCGCAGGGCAATGCCGGTCCTGACCTTGGCCACGGGCCCCGCGGCAACATCGCCCGCGTTCACCACCCATAGCTCGGAGGAGTAATCGCCCGGCACCTGGTTAGCGGGATCGGGATTGTTCGGGATGTCGACCACCATCACCAGCCAGCCGTCATGGCCTGCTTCGCGAGACACGATATGGGCGGGCTCGCTGATCGCCGCCCCCGGGGGCACGCCCATCAGGTCGATCCGGCCATTGCCGACCTCGATCCTGAGCAGCGCGTTGAAATTGACCCCGACCGGGCCACCCGGCATCGGCGGGCCGCCCTGCGGGTTCATGCTCAGGTACCAGGCGTGGTTGTAAGGCCGTCCCTGGTCGGCATCGGCGAGCCGCGGCAAATCGCCCGGAGGGCCGAGCGGGCGCTCCTGGATTTCGGGCTCGTCCTGCGACAGGTCGATCGTCCAGCGCACCAGCCCGCCCTGGATTTCCTGCTGCGGCTTGTGGATCCCGCCGGCCTCGCGCATGAAGGAGAAGGCGTTGGTTTCGGTCAGGCACATGTCGATATGGACGAGGTCGCCGTCATCATAGGCGTTGACCTCGTGGAACACCGAGACGCCCTTGGGCCCCTTGATCCATTTCATTTCCGACACGTCGCCATAGCGCGGCATCACCGCGAGCCAGCTCTCGAGGTCCTGCTGGTGCGCCCAATGCGGCCCGCCCGCCTTGATCCGCTCGAGATCGGCGGTGGTCGGGAAGATCGGCCAGATCGCGTACTTCCCGGTGATCACGAAATCGTGGATCGTCGCGAGATAGGGCTGCTCGAACCACTGCTCCTTGACCAGATTCCCGTCCTTGTCCGCGATGCAATAGGCGACATGGGGATCGCACAGCCCGCCGGCCTCGTAGCCGAAGAAGAACAGCTCGCCGGTTTCGGGATCGATTCGCGGATGGGCGGTGAAGGTCTCGGATTTGAGCGCCCCGCCATAGGTCCACTTGCCGATCGTTTCGAGCGTATGCGGATTGATCTCGTGGCCGAGCCCGTCTTCCTTGGTCATGAACAGCCGGCCCGCGTGCCACACCGGGGTGGTGTTGGCGACGGTGCGGTCCATGCCAGCGACGCTGGGATCGTCGGTGAAGGGATTGCGGTATTTGCCGAACAGTGCACGGCGTGCCTGCTTCTCGGCCTTGTAGCGGTCGGTCCCGACATAGCGGATGTCGAAATCGACAGATTTGCCATTTGGGCCGTCCTGGATGTTGAAGCGCGCGACCATCCCGTCATGGTTGAGCGCAATGTCGTCCTCGAACATCGGCGCATGGGCGTTATCGGGCACCGCACGGAAGAAGGCGCCGTTCACATCGGCGGGGATTTCGCCTTCCACTTCGAGGTCGCGAATGGAGATTTCCATCCGCCGCGGCGTGTTCGTTCCGATGAAGTGGATGGTCTGCGGAAAGGCACCCATAAAGCTCGTTCTCCCCCGGAATCTGTCTGGACGATTTGCATCGACCCTAACGGGTGTTACGATTGCTGCCAAGGCTGGTCGCGCGCAACGCTCGCGATCTTTTGAGGGGAAAATGCATGGCTACCAGGCCGGCCAACGATGTCGCAGAACGGACCGCGGAGCCCGCGGTGATGCTGCACGACCTGCTCAAGCTGTCCAACCGGCTGATGGCCCCGTTCTCGACCTACCTGGCCGATCGCTACAGGATCAGCCTCAACGAATTTCGCCTGCTGATGACGATCGGCAAGCTCGGCACCACCGCCAGCCACGAAGTCGCGGAGATGACCGGAGTCAATGTGATGAGCGTGAGCCGCGCGGTCTCGGCGCTCGAGCGCGACGGCCGGATCAGCGTCGAAACCGATCCCGACAATAGGCGACGCAAATCGCTGGCGCTGACCGGGGAAGGCAAGCGGCTCTACGCGATCATGCATCCGCAGGCCGAAAAGGTCGCGCAGTTCCTGTTCAGCGAACTCGACGAGCGGGACCTTGCGACGCTCGAGCGGATCCTCGCCACGCTGATCGCGACGCTCGAAGCGCGCGATGCCGAGGGCAATTCCCGCTTCCTCGAAGAGACCCGCCCTGCGGACGGCTGAGCGGTGGAGCTGCACCAGCGCCAGTCGATCGAGCAGGCGTGTATCCGGCTGATCAATCTTTATGCCAATTTGAACGACGCGCAGGATTGGGCAGCGGTTGCCGCGCTCTATATCGACGATGCGGTGATGCGGCGGCCATCAGGGGGCTATCCGCTGACGGGCCGGGACGCGATCCTTGCCGCGTTCAAGGCGCGCCCGCCGCGCGCCCAGCGCCATGTGATCGCCAACACGGTGGTCGACGTCGAAGCGCCGGACCGCGCGCGGGCCTTCAGCGCGATCATCCTCTACCAGGGCGATCCCGCGCCGGAGGGCGAACTCCCGGTGCAGAGCGCCAATTCGCCGCTGGTGGGGTGGTATCGCGATGTGATCGTGCTGACCGAAGACGGCTGGCGCTTTGCCGAGCGGGTCGGGGGACTCGATTTCAGACCTTAGGCCAAGGCCCCGACCTCCGCCGCTTCCTGTTCCCGCGCTCTTGTCTTGAGCGCCCGTGTTACCAGCAGCGCCACCACGACGCAGGCGGTGGCCGGCAGTGCTGCCACCGACAGGAAAGTCTGCGCCGGGACGTCCGCGGCGATCATCGCGGCGCCCAGCGGCGGGCCGGCAAACGCGCCGAGCCTTGCGACCAGCACGCCCATGCCGACCGCGGAAGACAGCAGGTTCGCGGGGAAGAGATAGGCCGCCAGTCCCGGCAAGACCATGCCGCCGGCATTGGCGCCGCCGACGCCGATCATGAGCAGGATCGTCCACAGGCCAGGATCGGGCGCGCTCAGTCCGATCGCCGCGAAACTCGCCGCCATCGATCCGAACAGCAGCATCAGCGACCAGCCCTTGTGCCAGCGATCGAGCAGCAGGCTGGCGCCAATCCCGATGCCGAGGCCCGCGAGATTGGCGACGCCTGCCACGCGGGCAGCGGCATCGAGCGAGAGGCCGGCACCGGGCAGGATGGTCGGGAGCCAGCTGTTGAGCAGATAGAGGTTGAGCGCGTTGAGCGCGAGCATCGCAGCGAAGACCGCGAAGGGGAACAGCCACGGACGCGCGAACAGCACCAGCTGCGGCAGGCGCGCCTGCTTTTCCGTTGCTGGTAAGGTGGCCGCTTCCGCACTGGCCGGCAGGCCGCCCTCGAGCGCGAACCACAACACGCCCGCAAGCACCACGGCGAAGGCCCCGGGTACGAGGAACAGGCCTATCCAGCTGAAGCCGGCAATGATTTCCGGAGCGAGAATGCCGGCAAGCGAGAGGCCGACGGGAATTCCGGCCGAAACCACCGCCATGACGGTGGCACGCAGTCGCGGCGGCGCAAGTTCGGCCGACAAGGCACTGACATTCGGCAGGCAGGCGCCGAGCGCCAGGCCGGTCAGCAGCCGCCAGACGAGGAAGCCGGTCACGCTCGTCGCGGTCGCAGTCCCGAGCGTGGCAATCCCGGTCGCGAGGCAGCCCAGCACGATCAGGGTGCGGCGTCCGAAACGGTCGCCCAAGGGAGCGATCAGCGCTCCGCCGGCACCAAGGCCGATCAGCAATGCAGTGAAGACCCAGCCAAAGCTCGCGGGATCGAGTCCCAAGGCCCCTTCGAGCCGCGGCACCGCCAGCGACATCGCGGCAATGTCGAAGCCTTCCATCACGAACACGCCGCCCAACAGGACCAGCGCGATCATCTGGCGCGCACTGAACATGAGAATCTCTCCCCTCAGCTGCTCCGCTTATCCCACGGGCTGGGCATATGGTAGGGCACGGTGTGGAACACCGCTTCGACCTGCTCGATCGCGCCGTCGCGGATCTTGAAGGCCTCGGCGAGGTAATAGGAATGCGGGCGGCGGATCGGGCTGGTCACTTTGGTGCCGTTGGTCAGTTCATAGGCGCCGAGCCTGCCGCAATGATCGATGAAGCCATGGGCGAGGACGATCCCGCGCTCGACGTCGACCAGCGGGAAGCGGCGGCCGCGCAAGCGGTCGTCATAGCGGTAATTGCCGAGCCGGAACTGCTCCTCGCAGCCGAGCCGCGCGACCGGAACGGGGAAGTCGGGATTGTTGGTCGTGCGCACGCCGTTTTCGTAGCGGTCGCAGGTGGCATGGAAGCGCGTATGGATCGTCCCGTCATTCTGCTCGAGTGTCTCGAAATAGCCGTTGGCCAGGGCGATCATCTCCTCGCGAGGCGAACCTTCGCCTTCCCGGATCGGCTCTTCCATCAGGGGCTTGGGTTCGAAACTCTGGGGATCGAAAGGGAATCCTTCATCGGCGTTGCGGGCGATGACCGTCTCGGCCCCGGCAATCGCGCCGTCCCTGACTTCCAGCCGGAAACAGGCGGGCGAGGTGGCATTGGTTTCTTCGACACAGGTGAACAGCGCGACCTGCCCGGCCTGCTCGTCGGCGAAGCGCAGATCATACGGACCGAGCGAAGTGATCGTGTTCCACAGCCCGTCGGGCGGGGAGAGGCGGACATTGTTCTCGCTGTAGAAGAGATCGGCACCCCAGTTCACCCGCGTCGCATCGCGGGCGCGCAAGGCCGCGATGAAGCTGTCGAGCGCTGCATACAGATCTTCCCGCGATGCCATTGCGCCTTCCCCTCCTGCGAGCCGCTTGACTCGCTGCGACGCTAGAACAAATGTAACGCCCGTTAAAGTCGCCTCGGACCATAACCGGTGAGCGAGCAGTGATAACGCGAGAGGACCTCGAAGGCACGGACATGGCAGACGCACCGCTCCCGCCCGGATTCACGGCGCAGAAAATGGCGCAGGCCCAGCGCGCCTTCGAAAGCGCGCTGGGGGCCGGCAAGGTCTTCTTCGACGAGCTCGACCGGCAGACCTACCAGGACAAGTTCTATGTCGATCCGGCTGCCCACCACCCGGTGGGGGCGGTCGCGCCGGAATCGGTCGAGGAAGTCCAGACGGTGGTTCGCATCGCCAACCAGTATCTCCTTCCGCTCTGGCCGATCAGCCGCGGCAAGAACCTCGGCTATGGCGGCAGCGCGCCGCTACTCGCAGGGTCGGTGGTGCTCGACATGAGCCGGATGAAGACAATCACCTTCGACGAGCAGATGGGCACCGTTGTGGTCGAACCCGGCGTCGGATTCTACGATCTCTACGATTTCATCAAGGCCAACAAGCTGCCTTACTGGATGTCGACCCCGGGCAATTCCTGGGGTTCGGTGATGGGCAACGCGCTCGATCGCGGGATGGGCTACACCCCGTTCGGCGAGCATGCCAAGAACATCGTCGGGCTCGAAGTCGTGCTGCCCA
>NZ_DBNHSF010000055.1:0-12086 GCF_057143545.1 Candidatus Andeanibacterium sp. | reverse complement strand
TCGCCTCCGACAAGCTGCTGCTTCGCCATGCCGCGCCCGAACTGGTTGATGCGGCCGAAGCCAAGCTGCGCGGCGAGATTGTCGACCCGGCCTTGGTCGAAGCGGCCGTAGCCGGACTGCGCAACCAGCCGCGCGGCGACGAGATCGACACAGTCGTGCTCGCCTGCACCCATTTCCCCCTGCTCGAAAGCGAATTGCGGGCGGCGTTCGGCCCCGGTGTCGAACTGGTCCACGGTGCGGCGGGAATCGCGCGGCGGATTGCCTTCCGCACCGAAGGGCAGGAATTCGAGCGCGTGGCGCCCGACCGGCTGGTCTACACCGGCGAGAATGGCGCGGTCGAGGCGCTGCGCCCTGCGCTCGCAACCTATGGCCTTCAGGCGATCGAGCATTTCTAAGCCCGGCTTGTTGCGAATCCCTCGCAAACTCTTGACTTTTATTGATCTGGCGCATGGCTTAAGGCCCCCGCGAAAGCCTAAACGAGCCGCGCGACTCGCTTCGCGGCATGGCTGGCAAACACGGACGGACCCGTTGAATTACGATCTGATTTTCGAAAAGGCGATTGACCGGCTCCACGAAGAGGGCCGCTATCGCGTGTTCATCGATATCCTGCGCAACAAGGGCGCCTACCCCAATGCGCGCTGCTTCGCCCATCACAACGGACCGCAGCCGATCACCGTGTGGTGTTCGAACGACTATCTCGCGATGGGCCAGCATCCCAAGGTGATCGCTGCAATGGAAGAGGCGATGCACGATGTCGGGGCCGGATCGGGCGGCACCCGCAATATCGGCGGCAACACCCATTATCATATCGAACTCGAGCGAGAATTGGCCGATCTCCATGGCAAGGAAGGCGCGCTGCTGTTCACTTCGGGCTATGTCTCGAACGACGCGACGCTTTCGACGCTGGCCAAGCTGCTGCCCGGCTGCGTGATTTTCTCCGACGAATTGAACCACGCCAGCATGATCGCCGGCATCCGCAATTCCGGTTGCGAGAAGCGCGTCTTCCGCCACAATGATGTCGAACATCTCGAGGAATTGCTGGCCGCCGAAGACCCGGAACTGCCCAAGCTGATCGCCTTCGAAAGCGTCTATTCGATGGACGGCGACGTTGCCCCGATCCACGCGATCTGCGACCTTGCCGAGAAATACAATGCGCTGACCTATATCGACGAGGTCCATGCCGTGGGCATGTATGGCGATCGTGGCGGCGGGATTTCGGAACGCGACGAGGCCGCGCACCGGGTCGACATCATCGAGGGCACGATGGGCAAGGCGTTCGGCGTGATGGGCGGCTATATCGCGGCCGACACGCGGATCATCGATTGCATCCGCTCCTATGCCCCGGGCTTTATCTTCACGACCTCGCTCTCGCCGGTGCTGGTGGCGGGCGTGCTGGCCGCGGTTCGTCACCTCAAGGAAAGTTCGGTCGAGCGTGAAGGCCAGCAAGCAGCCGCAGCAGCGCTCAAGCAGATGCTGCGTGAAGCCGGGCTCCCGGTGATGGATTCGGTCACGCATATCGTGCCGGTGATGGTCGGCGATCCGGTCAAGGCCAAGAAGATCAGCGACATATTGCTCGCCGAATACGGGATTTACGTCCAGCCGATCAATTACCCGACCGTGCCGCGCGGGACCGAGCGCCTGCGCTTCACCCCCGGCCCTGCCCATACCGAAGACATGATGCGCGCGCTGACCGATGCGCTGGTCGAAATCTGGGACCGGATGGAGCTGGAAATCCGCAAGGCGGCTTGAACCAAACTTGGCGATGACCGGGGCCGCGAATGCCGATTTCCGTCACCGCACCCCACCTGAACTCCAAGCCATGCTCGATGGCGATCCGGCGCTGGCCGAAAAATGGCAGGCGCTAACCTCGCTCGCTCGCAACGAGTGGATCTGCTGGACGATCTCCGCCAAGCAGGAAGCCACCCGCGAGAAGCGCCGAGCACGGCTGAGTGAGGAAGTGCGGGACGGCAAGAAGCGCCCTTGCTGCTGGCCCGGCTGCCCACATCGCCGGGAATCCGCTCGCAATTGGGTCGAACCTTGAAGCTGCTGTGAATTGACCTGCGACAAGGTTCGCCTTGCGCCATCGCCTATCCATCGTCAGTCTAGGTAATGGGAAGTCCCTGAGACGAGGGGGAAGTCCCCAAGACGGTCGGAACCGCGTCTCGCATATTGGGAGGTGAAGCCATGTCCATAAAGTCAGGTTTTCTTGAAACCGCATTGATTGCGCTCGCCGCGTTGACCTTGGCTGGCTGCCAGCAGCAGGTCCCGGCTCCGGAAGAAAGTGCTGACGCCCCGGGCAAGCTGCCGATCAGCATGAATGCGGTGATGGTGAGCGTGGTCGACAGTTCAGCCGACTATGTCTTTGCGCTCGGCAATGGCGATCTGCCGAAGAACGACCATGACTGGGACATGGTCCGCTCGGCCAGCTACGAACTGGTCCTCTCCGGCGAACTGACCAAGATGGAAGGGACCGGAGCGAACGATGCCGCTTGGGCAGCCGATACTGGCTGGCAGAACATGGCGCAGGACCTCTCGACGATCGGGCAGGAAGCGCTGGCGCTTGCCGAAGCCAGGTCGGAAGATGTCGAGGCCTGGCGCGGCCTTGCCGACCGGCTGGTCACCAACTGCCTTGCCTGCCACGAGGCCTTCAAACCGGAAATCCCGAGCGAAGGAATCCTGCACGAGAGCACCGAGCGCGAATCACGCGGGGAAAGCATTTTCGACTAGGCTCCGAATGTCGGCCGCCGAAAGTGAGCGAAGCCGTGCATGGCGCGATCCTCGCATGTTTCACTTGCTACCAACTCGCTGCAAGCTACTAGTATCCACCTAGCTTGCCAGGGGGTCCATGTCCGAAATCTTCATTTCCTATGCCCGGCCCAACGAGGCGATCGCCCGGACAACCGCTGACGCATTGCGGATTGCCGGCTACAATGTCTGGCGCGACGACGAGCTTCCTGCCCACCGCGCCTATAGCGACGTAATCGAGGAACGGATTAGGGAAGCCAAGGCCGTACTGGTGCTGTGGTCGGCCGATGCCGCCCGTTCGCAATGGGTCCGCGCCGAGGCAGACGCAGCGCGCGAGGCCGGGACGCTGGTCCAGATCAGCCTCGACGGCAGCCTGCCGCCGATGCCGTTCAACCAGATCCAATGCGCCGACCTGGCCGGCTGGAACGGGGATACCAGAGCCCCCGGCTGGTCGAAGGTCATGGGCAGCATCGCCTCGCTTGCCGGGAGTGCCTCGCCGCAACTGGATGCGCGGAGCGCCGAAGCCGACAATGCGCAGCGCAAGGTCGTGTGCGTGCTGCCCTTCGTCAATATGAGCGGCGATGCCGAACAGGAATATTTCAGCGATGGGATCAGCGAAGACATCATCACCGACCTCTCCAAGGTCTCGGCGCTGACCATCATCGCCCGCAACACTGCCTTCTCCTTCAAGGGCAAGACGGTCGAGAATGCGGTGCTGGCGCGCGATCACGATATCACCCATGTGCTCGAAGGCAGCGTACGCAAGGCGGCGGGCCGCGTCAGGATCAACGCCCAGTTGATCGACTGCAATTCGGGCCACCAGCTGTGGGCCGACCGCTATGACCGCGATCTCGACGATATCTTCGCGATCCAGGACGAAATCTCGAAAGCGATCGTCGCAGCCCTGCGGCTCCAGCTGCTGCCGACCGAGAAGAAGGCAATCGAGCATCGCGGCACGTCGAGCTCCGAGGCTTACAATCTCTACCTGATGGCCCGCCAGCACTGGATCAGCGGCAATGACGGTGACAGTCGCCGCGACGAAGTGGTCGTCAGGATTTGCCGGCAGGCGACCGAAATCGATCCCAATTATGCCAAGGCCTGGGCGTTGATGGCGCTTGCCCAATCGGAGTTGCGGTTCCGTCATGATCGGGTCGAAGAAGACGCCCTGGCTTCGGCGGAAAAAGCGCTGGCACTCGATCCCAACCTGCCCGAGGCGCATTGCATCAAGGCCCGCTATCTCGAGACCGAGGAAGGCCGTTTCGACGACGCTCACGCACAGGTCGAGACCGCTCTCAGGCTTGGACCGGAAGGCTGGGAAGTGAACAAAGAGGCTGCCCGCCTGCTTTTCCGGCAAGGCAAGATGAAACAGGCGATCCCTTATTTCGAGAAGGCGGCGGCGTTGATGGAGAGCGACTATCACTCTCCCGGAATGCTGCAGACTTGCTACACCGCAATAGGCGACCGAGAGGGGGCAATCAGGTCCGCCAGGATGACCCTGGCCCGAGCCGAGAAAGCCGTCGCGCAGGATCCATCAAACGGGGCTGCTCTAGGTCTGGGGGCAGGTGCGCTTGCCTATGCCGGTGAATCCGAGCGAGCCAAGGAATGGATCAGGCGGGCGATGCTCATCGCGCCCGAAAACCTCACCATGCGTTATAATCTGGTTTGCGCCCTGACAGTCGAACTGGGCGAGATCGAAGAGGCCCTCGACATGCTCGAGGGATTTATCGACAAGATGAACCCCATGCTGGTTACCCATGTCCAGGTCGATCCAGACCTCGATAAGCTCAGGGATTCGCCGCGCTTCAACGAGATGATCGAACGCGCCAAGAAGCGGCTTGCCGAAGCCGGCAGCGCGAAGGCAAAGGCCTAGGCCGCACGCGATTATCGCATGTTTCACTTGCTACCAGTTGCCCGCAGGCTACTAACGAAAGCTTAGCTTGCGCGGGGCCCGATGTCGGACATCTTCATTTCCTATGCACGTCCGAACGAGGCGATTGCCCGGGCGGCCGCCGACGCATTGCGCGTTGCCGGCTATAATGTCTGGCGCGACGATGAGCTTCCCGCCCACCGGGCCTATAGCGACGTCATCGAGGAACGGATCAGGGAAGCGAAAGCGGTTGTCGTATTGTGGTCGGCAGATGCGGCCCGCTCGCAGTGGGTGCGGGCCGAGGCCGATGCAGCCCGCGAAGCGGGAACGCTGGTCCAAATCAGTCTCGACGGCAGCCTGCCGCCAATGCCGTTCAACCAGATCCAATGCGCCGACCTCAATGGCTGGAGCGGCGAAACTTCCTCGCCGGGCTGGGCCAAGGTGATGGGCAGTATCGCCAGCCTCGCCGGGACCGCGGCCACCGCTCCTGCCGCCGCCAGCAGCGCGCCGCAGGCCAAGGTGGTGGTCTGCGTCCTTCCCTTCGTCAATATGAGCGGCGATGCCGAACAGGAATATTTCAGCGACGGGATCAGCGAGGATATCATTATCGACCTCTCGAAGGTCTCGGCGCTTTCGCTGGTCGCCCGCAACATCGTCTTTGCGCTCAAGGGCAAGCCGCTCGACGTTCCCGCGCTGGTGCGCGATTACGGGGTGACCCATATGCTTGAAGGGAGCGTGCGCAAAGCCGGCGACCGGGTCAGGATCACTGCCCAGCTGATCGACTGCGAGGACAATCTCCAGCTTTGGGGCGACCGCTACGACCGGGACCTGACCGACATTTTCGCGATCCAGGACGAGATTTCGAAAGCGATTGTCGCTGCGCTGAAGCTCCAGCTCCTGCCCAAGGAAAAGAAGGCTATCGAACAGCGCGGGACCAACAGTCCCGAAGCCTACAGCCTCTACCTCCTTGCGCGACAGCACTGGATCAGCGGCAACAAGGGCGACCAGCGCCGCGACAAGGTGGTGGTGCGCGTTTGCCAGCAGGCTACGGCGGTAGACCCGGCCTATGCCAAGCCCTGGGCGCTAATGTCGCTGGCCATGTGCGAATTGCGGTTCTGGCACGGAATGGAAGAGATCGATCCGCTAACGCCGGCCGAACGCGCGATCGAGCTCGATCCCAGCATCGCCGAAGCCTATTGCGTGAGGGCGCGTTTCCTCCAGATCGATGGCAAGCTCGACGAGGCCAACGAGGCGCTGGCAACGGCGCTCCGCCTCGAGCCCGAAAGCTGGGAAGTGAACAAGGAGGCCGCCTTCCTCTACTTCCGGCAGGGCCGCATCATGGAATCGATCCCCTATTTCGAAAAGGCCACGGCGTTGATGGATAGCGATTTCCACAATCCCCTGATGTTGATCACCTGTTATGAGGCTAAGGGCGATGCCGAAGATACCAAGCGCATGGCGAAAATCTGTGCCGAGCGGGCGGAAAAGGCGGTTGCCAGCGATCCCAGCAATGCCGCGGCAATGGCGGCGGTCGCCAATGCCCTGGCGGCGCTGGGCGACCAGCCGCGGGCAAGGGAATGGATTTCCCGCGCCCTGATGTTCGACCCGGAAAATCTTTCGATGCGCTACAACCTAGCCTGCGCACTTGCCGTGAATCTTGGCGACATCGATGGAGCAGTCGATACGCTTGAGGAATATTTCAAATACGCAAACCCGACCCAGGTCCAGCACAGCCAGGTCGATCCCGACATGGACATCCTGCGCGATAATCCTCGCTACAAGGCGATGTACGAAGCAGCGATGGCCCGCAACGGAATGACGGCTGGAACCGCTCCGGCTTCCGCCGCGCCGGCCTAGAGCGATTTCGAGCCGGATGGAATCATCTGGCGGCCTGGAAATCGCGGGAAGACAAGGCTCTGGAGCGCCCGGCTTCGATGCAATCAAGGTCGAAAGCGCTCCAGGAGCGAAATTCAGCGCAAGCTCACCACATTGTCGCTGGTCGGCAGCGGGCGATCGCCACGATAGAGGCTCGCCATCGGTTCGTCGGCCGCGAGCACGACTTCGGCATTGCCGAAGCCGTTGAAGCCGGTCTTCATTGCCGAGCCATAGGCGCCCAGCATGCCGATCTCGATGAAATCGCCCGACTGGATGTCCGCCGGCAGCATGAAGGGACCCTTCATGTAATCGGCATCGTCGCAAGTCGGCCCGTAGAACGCGAATTCCTCGAGCGGCTGGGAGAGATCGTCTTCCAGTGCTGCCACCGGGAACCGCCAGTCGACATGGGCGGCATCGAACAGGGCGCCGTAGGCACCGTCGTTGATGTAAAGTTCGTTTCCGCGGCGCTTCTCGACTTTGACGATCATCGAGCTGTATTCGGCGCACAGCGCCCGGCCCGGTTCGCACCACAGCTCGGCATTGTAGGCGATCGGCAGCAATTCGAACTGGCGCTTGATAATCGCGAAATAGTCCTGCAGCGGCGGCGGCTCCATCCCGGGGTAGCAGCTCGGGAAGCCGCCACCGACATCGACGATGTCGACCGTTACCGCTGCCTCGGCAATGGCCACGCGGACGCGCTCGAGCGCCTGGATAAAGGCGAACGGCGTCATCGCCTGGCTGCCGACATGGAAACAGATGCCGAGCGCATCGCAATGCTGGCGAGTCGCCTGGAGCAGCGGTGCCGCATCGGCCAGGTCGACCCCGAATTTCGAGGCAAGGCTCAGTTCCGAATAATCCGACGAAACCCGCAAACGAACACAGAGGCTGAGGTCCCCGGCGGGCCTGCCCTTGTCATCCCTGGTCGCTTCGACGATCTTGTGCAGTTCTTCGATCGTATCGAGGCTGAAGGTCCGTACGCGGTGCCGGTGATAGGCTTCGCGGATCGCGCTCGGGGTTTTGACGGGGTGCATGAAGCACAGTTCCGCTTCGGGAAGGATCGAACGAACCATCCGGATTTCGCCGATCGAAGCGACGTCGAAATGGGAAATTCCGTTGTCCCACAGGATCTGGACGAGGTCCGGCGAGGGATTGGCCTTCACCGCATAGAGCGACTTGCCCGGAAACTTCTCGGCAAAGAAGCGGGCAGCGCGCGCCGCGGCGTGCGGGCGGTTGATGATAACCGGTTCGTCCGGCGAAAGATCGCGGACTACAGACCGTGCGTCGGGATAGATGTGCAACTCAAGGGACCCCCAAAACAGTTCGCCAGAACCATGAAACGACAAGCTGCCTTGCGGTTAGGAAGTCCCCTTGGGGCAGCGGAGGGTGGCTATAGAAGCAACTTTGTGAACCGCAAGTGAAAAACGCACATTTTCAGGAATCGAAAATCGTCGCCCAGCGGCGCGGCGTGCGGTTTTTCCAATGTTCACGGTGATATGCGTCCGAAGCCAGCAACGGCATGACCGATCCAGCCTCGGCAAACACCATCTGTTCGATCGCGGTCGAGACCTTTCCCCAACTGGCCGCTTCCTGCAGCGTCGACGACGAGCACGCGCCGTCGCGAACATCGGCAACGGTGATCTGTACGGCATATTTGTGGACCGCGACGTCCTCGTGCCCGAGGATTTCGGCGCACACCACCGTATCCTGGATGAAATTCTTGGGCACACCGCCGCCGACCATCAGCAGGCCCGATTCGCCGGCCTCGATCTTGATCGCGGTGAGTTCGCGGAAATCCGCCACCGCATCGATCATCAGATAGGGTGCGCCCTTGGCCAGCTGGTCGACCTGGTGCTTCACCAGACCGAACCCCGCCGATGAGTCGACAAAGGCCGGGCAGAAGATCGGCACGTCGTGCTCGAAGGCGAGCTTGACCAGGCTGTTGTCCTTTTTCCCGTGCTCGGATAGATAGCGGCCCATCTCGCGGATGAAGGCGCGCGAAGAGTAAGGACCGGGCGGCAGCGAATTGGCGATCCTGTTGATCGTGAAGTCGCAATCCTGCAGCTGCTCCTCGTCGATATAGGTGTCGTAGATCCGGTCGATATAGAGCGAGCGCAAGGTATCGTCATCGGGAACTTCGAGCGCCTGATAGTGCTTGTGACCGAGCCCTTCGAAGAAATCCATATCGACGATGGTTGCACCCGTCGCGACCACGCAATCGACCATGTTGCTCCTGACCAGTTCGGCATAGAGGTCCATGCACCCGCCTGCCGAAGTCGACCCGGCGATGACGAGGAAGATCGTGCAGTCCTGGTCCTCGAGCATCTGGTTGTAGATGCCGGTCGCCCGCGCCAGGTCGCGGCTGGTGAAGCTCATCTTGCCCATCGCATCGATGATCGGACGGGCATCGAATTTGGTGATGTCGATGTGTTCGACCTTGGTAGAAAGCAGCTCGGCCTTACGCGTATCATTGATCTTCGAATCGGTCATTTGCTCGTCCTGACGGTCGGGAAAGGCGCGGGCCATTAGTGGCTGGTCGCGCGATAGTAAATATGCGACGTGGCCGCTCCATGACTCAATCGGGCGACTTGCGCAAACCCACGCGGGACGGAGTGCTCGACGCAGCACGTCGAATTGCCGCTATCCTGCCGCAAACGCCGCTGCTGCCGGTCGAAATCAATGGCGAGCAGTGCTGGGTCAAGGTCGAGAGCCTCCAGCCGATCGGCGCCTTCAAGATTCGCGGTGCGTGGAATCGGATCGGCCGGATTCCCGAAGGCGATCGTGAGCGCGGCGTCATCGGCGTTTCGAGCGGCAATCATGCCCAGGGCGTCGCCTGGGCGGCACGCAGGCTGGGAATGCCGGCAACGATCGTCATGCCGGAGGACGCACCAAGGGTGAAAACCGACAATGTCCGGGCATTGGGGGCAGAAATCGTCACTTACGACCGCAGGGCCGGCGATCGGGACGAGATTGCCAGGGAGCTGCAGGAAAAGACCGGTGCCACCATCGTCCATGCCTTCGCCGATCCGTGGATAATCGAAGGCCAGGGCAGCGCCGGGATCGAGGCAGCCGCGCAGCTCGTCGAGCGCGGCGAGGCCGCCCCGACGCGCTTTATTGCGCCGTGCGGCGGCGGCGGGCTGTCGGCGGGGCTCGCCCTCGCCTGCCCCGAAGCCGAAATCGTGCCGGTCGAGCCGGCCGGCTGGGATGTGATCGGCAGGAGCCTTGCCGAAGGCAGGGAATTGCGCGCCTCGCCCGACGCGCCGCACACGATCTGCGATTGCCTGCTCGCGCCCGCCGCCCGGCAAATAAATCTCGACGTCCTCAAGGGTCGCGCCGAGCCATGCCTGACCGTCAGCGATGCGGAGATTCGCTCGGCGATGCGCTTCGCCTTCGCCAATTTGCGGCTGGTGATCGAACCCGGGGCAAATGCCGGGCTGGCGGCGGCGTTGGCTGGCAAGGCGCGGATCGACCGCCGCACGGTGATCCTGCTCACCGGAGGCAATGTGGATCCCGCAGTGTTTGCCGGGATCATCGAATCCGCAAATTAAGTTGCATTTGACAATCTAACACCCCGAGCGCAGTCTGCCTCTCAAGAAGAATCGAGAGGGGGGAATTCATGCTGGCCCAGATGCTCGCACCGGCTGCCGCATTGGTGGCATGGTCGCTCGTCGTTCTTTTCTGGATGGTCGTCACGCGTTTCGCTGGCTTGGCGAAGACCGACGTCGACCTTGGCAACGCGCCACCCGGCGGACGCGGGCAGGACCTCGAACCGATCCTGCCGGCCAAGACCAACTGGAAATCCCACAATTACACGCACCTGATGGAGCAGCCGACGATCTTCTACCCGACGGTGGTGGTCATTGCGCTGATGGGAGCCGGCCCGACCGACATCCTCTTTGCCTGGGCCTATGTCGCGATCCGCATCGTCCATTCGCTGTGGCAGACGTCGGTCAACCGGATCCCCGTGCGGGTCGTGTTGTTCACTCTGTCGACCTTGTGCCTGGTCGTGCTTTCGGTTCGGGCGGTCATGCTGACAATCTTCGGTTAGGGGAGACGGACCATGGAGCTTGTAGGTATGGAGATTTTGAAGCCGGTCGTTGCACTGGCGATCTGGACCATGGTCATGTGGGTCTGGATGTACGCCACAAGGATCCCGGCCATGAACAAGGCCAGGGTCGATCCCGATCGCCTGGCCAAGGAACAAGGTGCCTCGCTGGATACGCTGCTCCCGGTCGAGGTGCAGTGGAAAGCCAAGAATTACAATCACCTGCACGAGGCGCCCACGGTCTTCTACGCTGTCGCGATCACCCTGGCGATCATCGGCCAGGGCGACGGTTTCAATGCCCAGCTGGCCTGGGCCTATGTCGCCCTAAGGGTTGTCCATTCGCTGGTGCAGGCGATCTGGAACAAGATCGTCGTCCGGTTCGCGCTCTTCGCGCTATCGAGCCTGGTGCTGGCGGCGCTGATCCTGCACGCGGCAATGGCATTGTTCCGCTAGGCTAAGTTCAGGCTTCGACTGAGGCCTTTTCCTTCCGCGCAAAGTCGCGTTCGGCAAGGAACCGCTCTGCATCGAGCGCGGCCATACAGCCCGTCCCGGCGGCCGTCACCGCCTGGCGATAGACATGGTCCATCACGTCGCCGCAAGCAAACACGCCCGGCACCGACGTCTTTGGCGTCCCCGGTTCGACCAGCAGATAACCATTCGCATCCATCGGCAGCTTGCCCTTGAACAGCTCGGTGGCAGGCGCGTGTCCGATCGCAACGAAGGCTCCGTCGACTTCGATCGTGCTGGTCTCGCCGGTGAGCGTATCGACCAGTTCCAGGCCGCCCAGCGTTCCGTCTTCGCCCGCAATGAAGCGCGTCACAGTCTTGTTCCACAGCGGAGTGATCTTCTCGTTGGCGAACAGCCGATCCTGCAGGATCTTTTCCGCGCGCAACTCATCGCGCCGGTGGATCAGGGTCACATCGTCCGAATGGTTGGTGAGGTAAAGCGCCTCTTCGACCGCGGTGTTCCCGCCGCCGATCACTGCCACCTTCTTCCCGCGAAAGAAGAAGCCGTCGCAGGTCGCGCAGGCCGAGACGCCCTTCCCTCCCAGCTCCGCTTCTCCCGGTACGCCGAGCCATTTTGCCTGCGCACCGGTGGCAATCACCAGCACATCGCCGACATATTCGTCGCCGCTGTCGCCGATCGCCCTGAACGGCGAACCGCCCGCGATATCGACATCGACGATCGTATCCCAGATCATCCGCGTGCCGACATGCTCGGCCTGGGCCTGCATTTCCTCCATCAGCCAGGGGCCCTGGATGACATCGCGGAAGCCGGGGTAGTTTTCGACATCGGTGGTGGTGGTCAGTTGGCCGCCGGGCTGGATACCCTGGACGACGATCGGATTGAGGCCGGCGCGGGCGGCGTAAATTGCGGCGGTGTAGCCGGCTGGGCCGGAGCCGAGGACGATCAGGCGGCTGGAAATGATGTTGCTCATCGGGCCCAATTAAGGGCGCGACTCGATATCGGCAATGGGCCTGAACTAGAGGAGGAAGGTCGGTGTCGGGTCGACCACCGGCGGGATCGTGCCGCGCTGAACCGGGCAGCCCTGCGGCT
>NZ_DBNHSF010000054.1:0-26844 GCF_057143545.1 Candidatus Andeanibacterium sp. | reverse complement strand
GAGGCTGACGATCTGAAAGAGCCACCCCCGTCATGGCAGGTTTCGGGGATGTAGGAAAACAGTAGCTTGCGGCGAGCCCCTGCGCTGGCGGGCATGGCGCTGGCTTACACCCTGCGGGGCCGACTGGCTTCTGCCGAAAAAAATGGCCCCCGCTCTCGCGGGGGCCAAAGGCGGATCGGAAGGCATTGGCTTCCGGTCCTTGGGTCGCGAGCGCAAGCGTAATAAAATTACACGGATCGCCTACCTGTCCTTTCGGGCAGGCGACAAGCTTTTGTTAACCCCCCCCGGGGACTGGCACCGCTGCACTGGCAGGCGTTCTCCGGCTCACCCCTGAGCAAACGGGTTCTTCGGGCTGCGCAGGCTCAACCGGATCGGCACCGAGCCGAAGCCGAGCTTGTCGCGCAGCGAGTTCACCAGGTAGCGCTCATAGCTCGCGGGCAGCGCGTCCAGCCTGGTGCCGAAGATCACGAAGCTCGGCGGGCGGGTCTTCACCTGGGTGATGTATCTAAGCTTGATCCGCCTGCCGCCCGGCGCGGGCGGGGGGTTGGCCGCCATCGCGTCGTCGAACCAGCGGTTGAGCGCGGCGGTCGGCACGCGGCGGCTCCACGCCTCGCGCAATTCGAACGCGGCGCCAAGCATGGCGTCGAGCCCCTTGCCGGTCCTGGCCGAGACCGACAGCAGCGGCACGCCCTTCACCTGGCTCAAGCCGTCGCCAAGCGCCTCGCGGACGCCGTTGAAGAGCGCGCTCGGGTTCTCGGCAATGTCCCACTTGTTGATCGCGATCATCAGCGCACGGCCTTCCTGCAGCACCAGGTCGGCGATCTTGAGGTCCTGGTGCTCGAGGCCCTTGGTGGCATCGAGGAGCAGCACGACCACTTCGGCGAAGTCGACCGCATGGCGGGCATCGGCGACGGCGAGCTTCTCGAGCTTGTCGACCACCTTGGCCTTCTTGCGCATCCCGGCGGTATCGATCAGGCGGATGCCGCGCGTCTCGCCCGATTTCGGATCGGTCCATTGCCAGTCGATCGCGATGCTGTCGCGGGTGATCCCGGCCTCGGGGCCGGTCAGCAGCCGGTCCTCGCCCAGCAGCCTGTTGATCAGGGTCGACTTGCCGGCATTGGGCCGCCCGACAATCGCGAGCTTGAGCGGGCCGGCCGGGGCGTCTTCGTCATCCGCATCGATCGCGGCAGCATTCTCGCCGAACTTTTCGTCGTCCTTGTCGATCAGCGGGCGCAGCGCCTCGAACAAATCGACCAGCCCTTCGCCATGCTCGGCGGAGAACGGGATCGGATCGCCGAGGCCGAGCGACCATGCTTCGAGGATGCCGGCTTCGCCCGCGCGGCCCTCGGCCTTGTTGGCGACCAGCACCACCGGGACATTTTGTTCGCGCAGCCAGCGCCCGATCTCCTGATCGAGCGGGGTGAGGCCGGCGCGGGCATCGATCACGAACAGCGCGACGTCGGCGCCCTTGAGCGAGATTTCGGTCTGGGCGCGCATGCGCCCGGGCAGGCTTTCGGGGTCCTCGTCCTCCCAGCCGGCGGTATCGACCGCCGTGAATTCGAGCCCCAGCAATTCGGCATCGCCGAAGCGCCGGTCACGCGTCACCCCCGGCTGGTCGTCGACCAGCGCGAGCTTCTTGCCGACGAGCCGGTTGAACAGCGTCGACTTGCCGACATTGGGCCGGCCGATGATGATCACCTGCGGTTTCATTTCGGGGCGGGGTGGCCTTCGCGGCCATGTTTGGCAAGCGAAAGCTCGGTCAGGCCCTGGCCACCGGAGGGTCGTCGCCAAGGTCTTCGAACCACGCTTCGACCGGGCCGTTGAGCTTCAACAGCAACGGGTTGCCCTTGCGGTCGACGGTCTTGCCGGCCTGGACCTTCACCCAGCCTTCGGAGATGCAATATTCGTCGACATTGGTCCGGACCGTGCCCTTGAAGCGGATGCCGACCCCGCGCTGCAGGATCTCGGCATCGAAATGCGGGCTTGCCGGGCTGATCGCGAGGCGATCGGGCGGGACGTCCGCCGCCGCGGGGGTGGTGTTTTTATCGCTCATGGCGCGCCTCTACTGTCCCCTCACCGCGCAGGCAACGCCCGAATGTGGCTGCAATTGCTTGCCCTTTCGCGCGCGCCCTTATAAGGGCGCTTGCCTGTTGCGCAGGGTGCCGGATTCTCCGATCCTGCAGGCTTCGTCGGGCCGCGGGCGTGGCGGAACTGGTAGACGCGCTGGTTTTAGGTACCAGTATCGAAAGATGTGGGGGTTCGAGTCCCTTCGCCCGCACCAGTTCCCCGAGCTGCGGAACCGGCGAAAGAGAGATTGTTTGAGAAGGCGTTAGACCGAAGATGCAGATTGTCGAGAAGACCAACGAGGGTTTGAAGCGCGCCTATGTGCTCACCATCGAGGCCAAGGAAATCGAGGCGCGGATCGACCGCGAGGTGAAGAAGATCGCGCCGCAGGTGCGCATGCCCGGATTCCGCCCGGGCAAGGTTCCGGCGAACCTCGTCAAGAAGATGCATGGCGAAGCGCTTCACGCCGATGCGCTCAACAATTCGATCCGCGAATTTGTCGACGGGTTGATTGCCGACCGGAAGCTGCGCCCGGCGCTGCAGCCCAGGATCGACCTCGACAAGGCCTACGAACAGGGCAAGGATGCCAGGCTCGACATCGAGCTCGAGATCCTGCCCGATATCGCGCCGCCGTCGATCGACGGCCTCAAGCTGACCAAGATGGTCGTCAAGGTGACCGACAAGGAGGTCGACGAGGCGATCGCGAAATTCGCCAAGGACCAGAAGAGCTACAAGGACGCGCCCAAGACGAAGAAGGCCGCCGATGGCGACCAGCTGATCATCGATTTCACCGGCAAGATCGACGGCGAGGAATTCGAAGGCGGCAAGGCCGAGAATATCGGCCTCGTGCTCGGCTCGGGCCAGTTCATCCCCGGCTTCGAAGACCAGCTCAAGGGTGTGAAGGCGGGCGATCAAAAGACCATCACCGTCACTTTCCCGAAGAATTACCAGGCCGAGAACCTCAAGGGCAAGGAAGCGACATTCGACGTCACCGTGAAGCAGGTGAAGGTCGAGACCGAGACCAAGGTCGACGAGGATTTCGCCAAGTCGCTCGGACTCGAAGGACTCGACAAGCTCAGGGAACTCATCCGCGGCCAGCTGGAGCAGGAAAATGCCGGGCTGACCCGGACCCAGATGAAGCGCGGCCTGCTCGACCAGTTGGCAGCCGATCACGATTTCGCGGTGCCGCCGAGCATGGTCAAGGCCGAATTCGACCAGATCTGGCGCCAGGTCGTGCAGGAAGCCGCCAAGGAAGACGATCCCGATGCGGCGATGAAGGAAATCGAGGCCGAGAAGGACGATTACCGCGCGATCGCCGAGCGCCGGGTGCGGCTCGGCCTGTTGCTGTCGGAAATCGGCCACGACAATGGCGTCGAAGTATCGCGGCAGGAAATGGAAATGCTGATCCGCCAGGAGGCCCAGCGATATCCCGAAGCCGACCGGCAGAAATTCGTCGACTATGTGGTCAAGGATGCGGTCGCACAGGCGCAGCTGCGCGCTCCGCTCTATGAAGAGAAGGTGGTCGATTTCCTGTTCGCGGTGGCCGAGGTGACCCAGGTGGAAGCGACCCGCGCGGAAGTCGAAGCGGCGATCGAAGCCGAGGAAACTCCGGCGGAGAAGAAGCCCGCGCCGAAGAAGGCCGCGGCCGGGAAGCCGGCAGCAAAGAAGGCCCCGGCCAGGAAGGAAGCGGCCAAGGAAGACAAGCAACCGGCCGCGAAGAAGGCTCCGGCCAAGAAGGCTCCGGAAAAGAAGGCCGAACCTCAGCCTGCCGCGAAAAAGGCCCCGGCGAAGAAGCCCGCGGCCAAGCAAGCTCCAGCGAAGAAGGCTCCGGCGAAAAAGCCCACCGCGAAGAAATAGCCCGTTTGCCGGATCGGCTTATTCGCTCAGGGCCCGATCGGCTTCCGCGGCAGCGACCAGCACCTTCTGCATCGCACCTTCGACCGTACCGAGCTTGGCGGCCGCGGCGATATTTGGCGGGTGCTTATAGACTGTCTCGAGATAGGCGAGGTCGAATGCCGTCAATTCGAGCGGGTGCCGGCTCTCCTCGTCAAACAGGTTGAGAATCGAGCCGAAGGCGGGATCGCCTTCGATCGGACGGGTCTTTGCCAGCCCGCGCATCGTTGCATAATCGGCGATCTGGACCGCGCTCATCCCGTCGATCGCCGGGATGTCGATCAACACGACCGAGATCTGGATATCCGTGCGCATCGGCAACAGGATCAAGGAATGCGCCTGTTGGGCGTTGATTACCTCATATTGCCCGCGCGGGTCCCAAGCCGGCCTGTCGCCCGTATGGGTCCGATTGGCAGCGACAATAAATGCATGCACTGGACCCGGATCGTTCAGCAGGCTGCGCCGCTCGGCCAAGTCGATCATGGAAAAGACGGTGTTTCCCTTGTCGGCCATCTCCTGCAGCGCCTTCTGTCCATTGGCGACGAAGGAAACGATGAAGTTCGGCTGGCATTCTCCGCCTTCGGCAAGCCGCAAACCCGTCCGTTCGGCATTGAAGCGGATACGATCGGCGATCAGGGTCGCGAGATCGACCGGCAGGCCCGACACGCCCGGACAGACCGGCTTGTGGAACACGGGCAGCGGATCGCCGAAGATGTTCGTGGCATCGGTGATCGATCGGGCCTGCTTCTTGACCTCGCGAACGCTCAAATCTTCGGGATCGATCTCCTCGACCGCTTCGACAACGATTTCCCTGTCGGGATCGGCCCTGACGATCCGGTCGAGCTTTGACTCCTGTCCGAAAGCCGGAACGGCAGCCACGGTTGCGGATATCGCCAGGAAACCGGAAATCAGGGTAAGGATCCGCTTCATCGGAGAATTCTCCAGGGTCAGGCCTTTGCGCCGGTGCGCCTTCTCTCTTGCATTGGAGGCACGGTCAACTGCCAATCAGAAGCTGCCCTTGACGACAAGATTGACCACCCTGCCGACCTCGCGCCGGCGGTCTTCGTGGAACAGCAGCGGCGAACTGCCGCGCGGACCGGCAAAGACAGACCGGTCGAGCACCAGCGGGCGATTGAGCAGGTTGTTGAAACGCGCCTGAACGCTCAACCCGAACACATCCTTGTGCTCGATCAGGACATAGGGATTGTGGTCGAAAGCGTGATCGAGGCCATATTCGGCGACCCGGTAATAGCGGTTGAAGCTGGAATAGCGATAGCCGGTGCCGAACGCCCAATTGCTTCCGGGTACATCGTAGCGGAAATCGATCTCGAAACTGTGCGGTTGGGCGAACTGCACCGGCAGCTTCCCGCTTTCGACCGGGTCGGGATAGATCGAATCGCGCATCGCTGCGGCAAGGTCGATCTTGGCGCCGGCCAGGCCAAGCTGATCGAGCCGCAACGTGCCATTGAGTTGGATGCCCATGACCCGCGCCCAGGCGATATTGCCGCGCGCCTCGCCGCCGCCGGTGGTGGGAATAAAGGTCACGAAATCCTCGAACCGGCGCATGAAGGTGCGCAAGGTCGCGCTGCCCCAGGCGCCGAAATCGCGCGTCGCTTCGATTTCGATGCCCCAGCTCTGGTCGGGTCTGAGCTCGTTGTTGGCGTCATTCTGGTTGTCGTCGCCGAGGTTCACCGCGGCCAGGAAATCGCCGAAATTGAGCTGGCCCACACGCCGCTCCAGCCGCATGGACACATCGAGTCCCGCCTGCGGTTTCCACGCCAGGGACAGTGACCCCTTGGGCCGGACGAAAGTGCGCGAATTGGCGTTGCTGCCGGTCACGCTGATGGTCGAATACTCGCCGCCGGCGATCAATTGCATGGACAAATTGCCGGTCAGCGGGCGGCCATACGATAATAGCGATTCGTAGCGGTCCTCGCGCACTCCGCCGGTGCCGAAGGGGAATGGGACCTGATCGAAATCCCCGCTCGGCACAAGCAGGAACAGTTCTCCCTGCTGGTCGAGCTTGTTGAACGCCGCTTCGAACGACCATTGCCAGTCGGCGCCCCACATCGCCCAGCTGTATTCGCCGCGGCCGATGCGTTCGCTGCGCTGGCTTTGCTGGAGAAAGCGGCTGCCGAACGCCGGATCGCCGGTCGCCGGGTCGATGACCGTCTGGGAGAGAAAGCTGAGTTCCTGCGAACTGTCGAGCCCGATCAGCTTCATTCGCCCAGGCCCCAGTGCAAAGTCGATGTCGCCGCCGATTTCGAAGTCGTGCCCCCTGTTGCGCTGGTTGAAATTGTCGGTCAGCGGCGGTGCCCCCTGGGGCCCGATCACATTCTCTTCTTCGAAGGCGTGGAACCGGCGGTGCAGGTAGGAAGCATTGAGGTTGGCGACCGTCCCGCCGGGCGTCTGGTAGCGCAGCGTGCCCGAAACGCGCTTATCGTTGCCGTTCGCCTTGGTCTCGCTGAAGCGCTCCTGGAAACTTCCGTCACCGAAGGTAATGAGGTTGGGGCCGCCACTGCCGTTGCGCACCGGGCGCCCTTCGACAGCGACGGTGAAACCGAGCCTGCCGATTGTGCCGGAAACCGAGACGATCCCTTCCAGCCAGCGTGCATCGGCATATTCGGCAGCCATTTGGGGCCGCCATTCGAACTGGCCCTGTAATTTGCCGCTGGACCTGGCGATGACATTGGCCACGCGCCCCGAAAGGCCCGGGATGTTGAGCGTGGCGCCGTCGACCAGCTCGATGCGAATGACGTCGCCGGCCGGAATTCGCGCCAAATCGTCGGCGATCGAGCCCGATTTCGTGACGATACGCTCGCCATTCAGCAGCACATTTCCGCTGGCCTGCCCGAGACCGCGTGCCTGGTTGAACCCGCCGCCGCTGTCGATCGTGAAGCCCGGCAGTTGCCCCACCATGTCGAGTGCACTGCGCGGAGCGTAGGGGATGAAGAAGGCGGGCTCGTAGATCGCCATCGCATCATGGACAACCACGCCACCCTCGTTGCTTGTGGCAGGATCCTCCTCGGCAGCTATGGGCGGGGCGAGCAGGACATCGCCCGGCTGGGCGAGCGCGCCTGCGGGAACCAGCGCCAGGCCTGCAATGCCAGCTGCCTGCAACCAGCGCGCCGCCATTCTAGCAGGTTTCCTGCAGTGCAAGGCCAGATCCCCCGGGAAAAGTCGTTGTATAGGCTAACGAATAGGGGCCTATTAGTTACTCGCGGCGATTTTGACACCCGGTTTTTGCATTATGCGACAAATCGCGACAAACGGTTCAATTGCCCGGTTCCCAATCCTTGAAACCGGGTTGGGCGAGTTCGGCCGACCGGTTGGCCTCATAGGAAGCGCCTGCCTTGAGCACCGCGTGATCGCTCCATTTCGCGCCCATGAAGGACAACCCTACCGGCAGGCCTTCGACCGCCCCCATCGGCACGGTCAGATGGGGGTAGCCGGCGATCGCCGCGAGATATCCGGCGCCGACCGAACCCGCGAAATGATCGCCCAGCACCAGGTCGGTGGTCCAGGCCGGGCCTTCGGTCGGGGCGATCAGGAAGCGGACATCGTGCTCGTTCAGCAGCCGGTCGATCCCCTGTTCGCGTGCAAGCGAGAGGATGTTCGCCAGCGCCGCCTCATAGGCAGCGCGGTCGGTGGCGCCCTCCGCCTCGATGAACAGGTCCTGGTCGAACCAGCGCATTTCATCTGTCGCATGCGCCTCGTTGAAGGCGATCACATCGGCGAGGCTGCGCACCGGGATCTCGGCCGGCGATCCGGCAAGGTAGGCGTTGAGATTTTCCCGCAGCTCGAACAGCAAGACGTGCAATTCGTCTTCCCAGGCTTCGTCGGGAAACTCGTACCGGATTTCGACCAGCTCCGCCCCGGCTCGCTCCAGGTCGGCCAGCGCGGCATCGAACAGGGCGACGATCCGCTTGTCCTCGCCCTGCTGGTTGCGCAGGACCCCGATCCGCATGCCGGCGAGCGAAGCATCGACAAGTCCCACGGTAAAGTCGGTCTTGTGTGCACCTGCCTCTGCTGTCGCCGGGTCGAGAGGATCACTGCCGGAAATTGCGGTGAGCAGGAGCGCGGCGTCATAGACGCTGCGCGCCATCGGTCCGGCGGTGTCCTGGCTATGGCTGATCGGCACCACATGGGTCCGGCTGACGAGGCCGACGGTCGGCTTGAAGCCGACGATCCCGTTGACCGAAGCGGGGCAGGCTATCGATCCGTTGGTCTCGGTCCCGATCGCGGCCCAGGCCAGTTCGGCGGCGACCGCCGCGGCGCTGCCCGAGGACGATCCGCAGGCATTGCGGTCGGTGGCATGGGGATTTTTCGTCAGCCCGCCGACCGCGCTCCAGCCGCTGGTGCTCTCGTTCGAACGGATATTGGCCCATTCGGAAAGATTGGTCTTGCCCAGCACCACGCCGCCTGCCGCGCGCAGGTTCGCAATCAGCGGGGCATCGCGCCCGGTGGCGTTGCCGGCCAAGGCAAGGCTGCCCGCCGTCGTCGGCCATTCGCGCGTTTCGATATTGTCCTTCACCAGCACGGTTCGCCCGGCGAGCGGGAGGCCGGCCCGTTCGGCCTGCAAGGCCAAGTGCGGCGCATCCCCGTTGGTCACGATCACCGCATCGAGCCGTGGCCCGGCATCGTCCAGCGCCGCAATCCGGTCGAGATATGCCCGGGCTGAATCCGCCTGCGCCTGCGCCGTTCCGGCAACAAGGAGCGACGCGGCGAGCAGGGCAATCAGGGTCCTCATTCCGGCATGCTGGCCCTGAGTGGCGGGTGTCGCAAGTGCAATCTTCAGCGAAATTCATTGCGAGGAGGCGACGCCGGCGAAGCAATCCGGGGAATTGGAGCGCCGCCCTGGATTGCTTCGCCACGCTCGCCAAGACGAAGGGGCTAGAAGCTGCCCCTCACCTGGAAGCGGAAGATCGGCTGGACGCTCATGTTGCGGTGTTCGGTAAACAGGATCGGGGCCTCGGTCCGCAATCCGTCAAAGACCGTCCGGTCGAACAGCGCCCGCCCGTCGGTGAGGTTGAAGACCTGGAAGTTCACGGTCAGGCCGAACACGTCCTTATGCTCGACAAACGCCCAGGTGTAGATCGGGCCTTCATAGTCGAGCGCGACTTCGGAGAGCCGGTAAAATGGCAAGGCATGGTCGTACTGGAAACCCGCGCCCCAGGCCCAGCTGCTGCCCGGCACGTCGTGCCTGATCGAGATTTCGACCGAACGGTCGTAATGGTTGGAGAAGCTGCGGGTCTCCATGGTCAGCGGGTCGCGAATGCTGGTTTCCTCTAGCCGCCCGCCGATTTCCAGCTTGGCGCCCTTGAACCCGATCGGATCGAGATTGATCGTGCTGTTGAGCCGGACACCGTAGAGTTGGGCAGTGTCGATATTGCCGCTCGATTCCCCGCCGCCGGGAAGCGGGATGATATCGATGTAATCCTCGTACCAGCGCGAATAGAGCGTCAGGGTGGACGAACCCCATTTGCCGAGGCCCTTCTTGATCTCGAGATCGGCTTCCCAGGTCTGGGTCGGCACGAGTTCGGCATTGCCGGCATTCTCGTTCTCGTTCTGGAGGAAGACCTGGGCGAGAAAGTCCCCGAAATTGAGCTGGCCGACCGTGCGCGCAAGCTTGAGCGAAAGGTCCCAATTGTTGCCCGGGGTCCAGCCCAGCGTCAGCGAGCCCTTGGGGCGCCAGAATTCGCGCGTCAGGCCGCCCGGCCCGGTCTGGGCGAGCTTCGAATATTCGCCGCCCGCGCCCAGGATCATGGTGAGATTGCCCGCCAGCGGGCGGCTGTGGGTGAGGATCGCTTCGTAGCGGTCCTCGGTCACGCCCCCGCTCCCGCCAGGGAAGGGGATTTCCTCGAACTCGCCGTCGGGTTGGAGGATGAACAGCTGCGAAATCTGGTCGAGGCGGTTGAACGCCGCTTCGGCGTCGAGCTGCCAGTCCCCGCCGAGCATCGCCCAGCGATATTCGGCGCGGCCAATCCGTTCCCCGCTATCGCCGAGCGCGAAGAAGCGGCTGCCTTCGGTCGGCGTATCGTCGGCGTAATCGAACAGCGACGTCGAATTCTGGGTGTTGTGGTTGAACCGTTCGAGCCCGATCAGCTTGAGCCGGCCCGGCCCGAGCGGGAAGTCGACGTCGCCGCCGATCTCGTAATTGTAGCCGCGCCCGCGATTGTCGAAATCGCGGAACAAATCCGTGCCCACCACCAGGTCGCGGTCCTCGTCATTCGAGAAATCGGTATAGCGGCGCCCGTAATTGGCGTTGGCATTGACGATCGTCCCGCCCGGGCTGGTCCATTTGACGCGCCCGGACAGGCTCGGGAACTCGCCTTCGAAATGCAGGTAGATATCGCGGTGCTCGGTGATGTTGCCAAGGCCATCGGTGATATAGCCCGGTCCTGCCGCCGCCCCGCGGCCGTTGCCATGGTTGTAGGCAAGGCTCCATTCGAAATCGTCGCTCGAGCCCGAAACCGAGATATTGCCGCCGAAATAGCTCGGCTTGGCGTATTTGGGGCGCCACTGGATGCGATATTCGAACTGGCCGCTGATCGCGCCGCCCTTGGTGATGACATTCGCCACTTGCCCGGAAAGGCCGGGAATGCCGAGCGTCGAGCCGTCGACGATTTCGATCCGCACAACCCGCTCCGGGGTAATCCGCCGCAATTGTTCGAAGATACCGTCCGACTTGCTGGCGACCCGTTCGCCATTGATCAGGACGTTGTCATTGGTCTGGCCGAGCCCGCGCCCCTGGCTGCCCGAGCGGATCGTGAATCCGGGCACCTGCGCGAGCATGTCGAGCACGTTGCGCGGGGCGAAGCGGGCGAAGTCCTCGGGCGTGTAGACCGTCGCGCCGGTCGCCCGGTCGAGCGCCGTTTCTTCCGGCACCGGCATCTCGACATTGTCCTGGGCAAGGGCTGCGGCCGGAAATACCAGCGCCGCGGCAGCACAACTCCCCATCAATCCCGAATGCCATCCCTTCCCGATGACATGTGTAGTCATTCATGTCCTTTAGCGCGGCCGAAATGCAATTGCGTCGCATTTCGACCGACAGCGCTTTTCGTCCGATGAAGGACAAAGTCAACGAGTGGGTTAACGGGCTTGAACATCTTCGTCCGAACGCCGAAATAGGCCGCCTGTCCATAAACGAGGAAATCCATGATCGATCTGTTCGGCAATAGCGGCGGAACCTACGGTGCCCCCGGAGACTTTGGGGGCCAGCTTGCCCGCGATCCAGTTACGGGCGCGCTGGTGCCGGTGGTGGTCGAGCAGACCAGCCGCGGCGAACGCAGCTTCGATATCTTCAGCCGCCTGCTGCGCGAACGCATCGTTTTCGTTACCGGCCAGGTGGAAGACACGATGGCTTCGCTGATTGTCGCGCAATTGCTGTTCCTCGAAAGCGAAAACCCTTCGAAGCCGATCAGCATGTACATCAATTCGCCGGGCGGGGTGGTGACGGCCGGCATGGCGATCCACGACACCATGCAATATATCAAGCCGCGGGTATCGACCGTGTGCATCGGCCAAGCCGCCTCGATGGGCAGTTTCTTGCTGGCGGCGGGCGAGCCGGGCATGCGGATCGCGCTCCCCAATGCGCGGATCATGGTCCACCAGCCTTCGGGCGGGGCGCGTGGCATGGCCTCGGATATCGAGATCCAGGCGAAGGAAATCCTGCGGATTCGCGCGCGGATGAACGATCTCTACGTCAAATATACCGGGCAAAGCCTGACCGAGATCGAAAAGGCGCTCGACCGCGACACGTTCCTCGAAGCGGACGAAGCCAAGAAGTTCGGGATCGTCGACAAGGTCTTCGAATCCCGGCCGGATTCAGAAGAAACCGGCGATGAAAGCGGTTCGGGCGGTGCGCCCGAGTAAATTCCGGCGGGAAACCGGACTGTAGCATTTTGGCAACCCTGCAAGTTCAGTCGCCCGCAAGACAATAAAGGCTTTAGTAGGCCGGATTGATTATCAGAATCGTCGGGTTACACTCTCCGGCGAATCCCGCCCCGGAAATTTGCGGGGCGGCACGGGAAAGAAGAATGACGAAATTGAGCGGATCTGACTCAAAAAGCACCCTTTACTGCAGCTTCTGCGGGAAGTCGCAGCACGAGGTGCGCAAGCTCATCGCCGGGCCGACCGTGTTCATCTGCGACGAATGCGTCGAGCTGTGCAACGACATCATCCGCGAAGAAGCCAAGGCCGGGATCGCCGGCAAGAAGGATGGCGGCGTCCCGACCCCGCTGGAAATTTTCGAGACGCTCAACGATTACGTGATCGGCCAGGACCGCGCCAAGCGCGTGCTCTCGGTCGCGGTGCACAACCATTACAAGCGGCTCAAACACGCGTCCAAGGCCGGCGATGTCGAGCTCGCGAAATCGAACATCCTGCTCGTCGGGCCCACGGGCTGCGGCAAGACGCTGCTCGCCCAGACGCTGGCGCGCACTTTCGACGTGCCCTTCACTATGGCCGATGCGACGACGCTGACCGAAGCCGGCTATGTCGGCGAGGATGTCGAGAACATTATCCTCAAGCTGCTCCAGGCGTCGGACTACAATGTCGACAAGGCGCAGCAGGGGATCGTCTATATCGACGAGATCGACAAGATCACCCGCAAGGCGGAAAATCCCTCGATCACCCGCGACGTTTCGGGCGAGGGCGTGCAACAGGCGCTGTTGAAGCTGATGGAAGGCACCACCGCCTCGGTCCCGCCGCAGGGCGGGCGCAAGCATCCGCAGCAGGAATTCCTCCAGGTCGATACGACCAACATCCTGTTCATTTGCGGCGGCGCCTTTTCGGGGCTCGAAAAGATTATTGCCGATCGCCTGCAGAAGCGGTCGATCGGGTTCGGCGCGCATGTCGCCGATCCGGACAAGCGCCGGGTGGGCGAATTGCTGCAGAAGGCCGAGCCGGAAGACCTGCTGAAATTCGGGCTGATCCCCGAATTCGTCGGCCGCCTGCCGGTGATCGCGACGCTCAACGATCTCGATGTCGCGGCGCTGGTGCAGATCCTCAAGGAACCGAAGAACGCGCTGATCAAGCAATATGCCAAGCTGTTCGAGCTCGAGGATGTCGTGCTGACCTTCACCGACGACGCGCTCGAAACGATCGCCGAGAAGGCGATCGACCGCAAGACCGGCGCGCGCGGATTGCGCTCGATCGTCGAGGGTATCCTGCTCGATACGATGTTCGACTTGCCCAGCATGGAAGGGGTGACCGAGATCGTGGTCGACAAGGACGTGGTCGAAGGTCGCAAGGAACCGATCCGCGTGCTTGGTGGCAAGGATGAAAAGGAAGAAGCGGCTTGATCGAAAGCGTCATCCCAGCGAATGCTGGGATGACGGGCATTTATCCAAGCCCATCACGCGGACCGCATCCAATACATTCTCCGCCCACCTCCACCTGCACCGTCGCGTGGTGGATGCCGAAACGGTGTTCGAGCTCGTGCGCGATGTCGTGCAGGAAGGCGTCGCCCGGATGGCCGCCCGGTATCACCAGATGTGCGGTAAAGGCCGTCTCGGTGGTCGACATCGGCCAGATATGCATGTCGTGCACTGCCGACACGCCGGATAATCCTTCGAGATAGCTACGCACTTCCACTTCGCAGATACCCTCGGGCACCGCGTTGAGGCCCAGCTTCACGCTGTCCCTGAGCAGGCCCCAGGTGCCCCAGGCGATTACCGCGACGATGACGAGGCTGGTGACCGGGTCGATCCAGCGCAGGCCGGTGACAAGGATCAATACGCCCGCCACCACGACCCCGACCGAAACCAGCGCGTCGGCCGCCATGTGGAGAAAGGCGCCGCGGATATTGAGGTCGCGCTTGCGCCCGGAAAGGAACAGCAGCGCGGTCGCGGTGTTGATCACGACGCCGATCCCCGCGACCACGATCATCGTCATCCCCTCGACCTCGGCCGGGACGACGAAACGCCGCAGGGTTTCGATCGCGATCGCGCCCACTGCCACCAGCAGCAGCCCGGCATTGGCCAGCGCGGCGAGGATCGAACTCGACTTGTAGCCATAGGTGAAGCGCGAGGGCGCAGGGCGGGAGGACATGATGTTCGCGCCCCAGGCGATCAGCAGCGCGAGCACGTCCGACAGATTGTGCCCGGCATCGGCGACCAGCGCCATCGAGCCGGAGAGAAAACCGAACGTCGCCTCGATGACGACGAACGCCGAATTGAGCAGCACGCCGATGGCAAAGGCGCGGCCATGGCTGGCCGGTCCCCGGCCATGAGGGTTGACGTGACTATGCGAGTGGTTTCCCCCCATCTGCCTCAGCCATAGACGCAGGCGTCGAGCCCGTCGCGCCGAACCACGCCGATCCGCGCCTGGATCGTGTTGCCATAGCGGCGGGTGAAGCCAGAGGGGCTGACGACGGCTCGGGTCTTGGGGCTGGGCAGGGCGGCGGCCATGCGCGCCGCCTCGCTCTGCGAAAGCCGCGCGGCGGAATGCTTGAAATAGCGCTGCGACCCGGCCTCGACGCCGTAAGTGCCGATCCCGGTCTCGGCG
This sequence comes from Candidatus Andeanibacterium sp., assembly GCF_057143545.1. NCBI lineage: Bacteria > Pseudomonadati > Pseudomonadota > Alphaproteobacteria > Sphingomonadales > Sphingomonadaceae > Candidatus Andeanibacterium > Candidatus Andeanibacterium sp. Next base: position 12,378 of record NZ_DBNHSF010000054.1, on the reverse strand, counting down.
ACATTGAGATAGACTTCCATGATCCGCCTTTTGGTCCAGAAGGTTTCGATCAGCATGGTGAACCAGGCTTCGAGTCCTTTCCTGAACCAGCCGCCGCCCTGCCACAGGAACACGTTCTTGGCGGTCTGCTGGCTGATGGTCGAGGCGCCGCGTTCGCGCTCGCCGCGGACCCGCTCTTCGATCGCTTCCTCGATCGCTTCGGTATCGAACCCGTTATGGGTGCAGAACTTGCCGTCTTCCGCCGCGATCACCGCCGAAACCATGTTGCGGTCGATCCGCGAGAGCGGGGTCCAGTCCTTGGTGATGCCGTTGCCGTCGAGCACCATGGTCGCGGTCACCGGCACCGGGACGAAGCGGAACACCACCACCAGCGCGAAGCTGACGAGGATGAACCACATGACGGTGAGGGCTGTATAACGGAAGATGCGGCGGGCCATGAGTAGGCTCTAGCGCGCTCTTAAGGATGTGAAAATCCTCCCCGTCACCGTTTGGGCTGGGCGACGGGGAGAGATGAGATTTAGCTGGCGGCCGGCAGCAGCCTTTCGCCGGCGATCCGCTGCATCGCCTTTTGCAGCTTCTCAAACGCGCGGACCTCGATCTGGCGAATCCGTTCGCGGCTCACGTCGTAAACCTGCGACAGCTCTTCGAGCGTCTGCGGATTGTCGGTCAGCCGCCGCTCGGTGAGGATGTGGCGTTCGCGCTCGTTGAGCGCGTCCATCGCCTCGGCGAGCATTTCGTGGCGCATCTGCGCCTCCTCGTCCTCGGCGACCATCTCGTCCTGCAGCGGACCTTCGTCCTGCAGGAAATCCATCCACTGGCCCGAGTCTTCCTCGCCCTGGCGCATCGAGACGTTGAGCGAGGCATCCCCGCCCATCATCATCCGCCGGTTCATGTTGACGACTTCCTGCTCGGGTACGCCAAGATCGTGGGCGATCTTGGCGACATCGTCCGGGTGCAGGTCGGTGTCTTCATAGGCGTCGAGATTGCGCTTCATCCGGCGCAAATTGAAGAACAGCTTCTTCTGCGCGGCGGTGGTGCCCATCTTCACGAGGCTCCAGCTGCGCAGGATGAACTCCTGGATCGAGGCCTTGATCCACCACATCGCATAGGTCGCGAGGCGGAAGCCGCGATCGGGCTCAAACTTCTTGACGCCCTGCATCAGCCCGACATTGCCTTCGCTGATCAGGTCGGAAACCGGCAGGCCATAGCCGCGATAGCCCATCGCGATCTTGGCCACGAGCCGCAAATGGCTGGTGACCAGCTGGGCCGCGGCCTCTGGGTCTTCATGTTCGGCATAGCGCTTGGCGAGCATGTATTCCTGCTCGGCCGTCAGCACCGGGAATTTCTTGATTTCGGCGAGATACCGGTTGAGGCTTTGCTCTCCGCTCAGCGCCGGTACCGTGAGTGCCTTGGTCTTGTTGCTCAATTCTCTGTACCTTTCCTCATGTCGACCGGATTTTGCGGGACCCCTGCTGGGCATCCTGCTCGGCACGGCCACTTGCCTTCATTCCCTTATAGCGGATTTTTCCTGAAAAAGGGTCTTTTTCGTCGGATCAACGCGCAATTTGGTCGATTAGTTCCGCCATGTCAGCCGGCAAATTGCTTTCGAAACGCATAGTATTTTTTGTAACCGGATGCTCGAAGCCGAGAATCGCCGCGTGCAGCGCCTGGCGATGGAAGCCCAACTCCTTCAAAACAGGACGTAATTTGGCGGGTGTGCGGCCATAGAGCGGGTCCCCCAATAGCGCATGGCCGATTGACGCCATGTGAACCCGCACCTGGTGGGTCCGCCCGGTTTCGAGCCGGCATTCGACCAGGGCCGCGCAATCGAGCAGTTTCTTGACCTTGTAATGGGTTACGGCGCGTTTTCCGCGACTCGCCCCGTCGGAAAGCACCGCCATTTTCTTGCGATTCGCGTCCGAGCGGCCAATTCGGCCCGCAATCGTGCCGGAAAGCGGCCGCGGATGGCCTGCAACCACCGCGCAATAGGCGCGCTCGATCGAGTGTTCGGCAAACTGTTTCGCCAGTCCCTCATGCGCCGCATCGCTCTTGGCCACGACCAGCAGCCCGGACGTATCCTTATCGATCCGGTGGACGATCCCGGGGCGCGCCACCCCGCCAATGCCCGAGAGCTGCCCCCGGCAGTGATGGAGCAGCGCATTGACCAGCGTCCCGTCGCGATTGCCGGCTGCCGGATGGACGACCAGTCCGGCCGGCTTGTCGATCACGATCAAATGCTCGTCCTCGAACACGATGGTCAGCGGGATGTCCTGCGGCTGCGCTTCGGCCAGCGCGGCGGGCGGCACCTCGATTGAAAAGCCGGCCCCCGCTTCCGCCTTGGCCGACGGGCTCGCGGCCGGCTTCCCGCCCAGCATCACCCGCCCCTCGCCGAGCAGCGCCTTGACCCGTTCGCGCGACAGCCCGCTGGCTTCGGCCAGCGCCTTGTCGAGCCGCCCTGCGGCCCCGATCACTCCGGTAATGATTTCCGCGCCGTCCATCGCTAGGGAAATGGGCCATGACGCTCGAAGTCGCAAGGGAAGCGCTGGAGGCGATGGTCGCCGCAGCCGCGCAGGCCGCGCCCGAAGAGGCCTGCGGGCTGTTGCTCGGCGCCGAAGGGCGGGTGGAGGAGGCTGCCACCGCCAGAAATGTCGCGCTCGATCCCGAGCGCCAGTTCGAGATCGATCCGCAGGCGCTGATCGATGCCCACCGCTCCGAACGGGGGAGAGGCCCGCAGCTCATCGGCTATTTCCATTCGCATCCCTCCGGTCCGCCCGAACCTTCGAAGACCGACCGCGAACAGGCAGCCGGCGACGGCAAGGCCTGGGCGATCGTCGCGAACGGGCTGGTGCGCTTCTGGCGCGATACGCCCGAAGGCTTCGAACCGCTTGCCTATGCGATCGTGGAGGCCTGAGGTTCCCGGCTCGCGACGTGCCGCGCGGCAATGTTTCCACAGGGATTCCGTATGCGGCACTCTGCTGCTAGGGGAAGCGCGAGGGGGCGGGATTTTCCCGATTGTTCCCTAGCAATCGTGTGAAACTTCATCGAGGAAGACGGACCCACCCCAAACCATGACCATTTCTCCAACCGACCTTGCCAGCCTGCTTTGTTCCAAGCTTTGCCATGACCTGCTGAGCCCGGTAGGCGCGCTTACCAACGGGCTCGAGCTGCTTGCCGACGAGACCGATCCCGAGATGCGCCAGCGCTGTTTCGAACTGCTCGAACAGAGCGCCAAGACCTCGGCCGACAAGCTCAGATTCTTCCGGCTTGCATTCGGGGCGGCCGGGGGGTTCGGCGACGAGGTCGATTCATCCGAGCCACATGCGCTGATTGCTGCGCTCACCGGCGACAAGATCGAACTCGATTGGCAGGTGGAAGCGGCTAAGCTGCCCAAGCCGGCGGTGAAGATGCTGCTCAATCTCGCCCAGATCGGGATCGAGGCGCTGGTGCGCGGGGGCAAGCTCGAAGTTGGGGCCGAGGTGACGGGTGAGGCTTGCGAGATCGCTTTGCGGGCGAGCGGGGACAGGGTCGTGTTCGACCCGGTGATCGGCCGCGCGCTCGACGGCTCGCTGGCCGAAGGCGAGATCACCAGCCGGACCGCGGCACCCTATATGCTCCACCTGCTGGCGCAGGAAAGCGGCGGCGGGCTGCAACATGCGGCGAGCGGGGACGCGCTGGTGATGGGCGCGGTGCTTCCGCTGGGCTGATGCCGCGCGGTGGCGTTCCGATCCTCCCCCATGGGGGGAGGGGGACCGCCGAAGGCGGTGGAGGGGTTTCCCCGCCGGCGGTTACACCTCTCCGTCAGCCCCTGCGGGCTGCCACCTCCCCCTGCAGGGGAGGATCACGATGAGCGAACTGGTCCAGCGCGAGGCGCCGTCGCCCAATTTCAACCAGCGCAAGCTGCCGATCTCGATGGTGGTGCTGCATTACACCGGGATGGAGACCGGCGAGGCCGCGCTTGCGCGGATGCTCGATCCGGTGGCCGAGGTTTCGGCCCATTACATGATCGAGGAAGACGGCACGGTGTTCCGGCTGGTCGACGAGGACAAGCGCGCCTGGCATGCCGGCAAGAGCTACTGGCGCGGGATCACCGACGTCAATTCGGCCAGCATCGGGATCGAACTGGTCAATCCCGGGCATGAATTCGGCTATCGCCCGTTCACCGATGCGCAGATGGAAGCGCTCTGCCCGCTGCTGTTCGAGATCAAGCAGCGCCACGATATCCCGCGCGCCAATGTCGTCGGCCATTCGGATATCGCCCCCGCGCGCAAGGAGGATCCGGGCGAATTGTTCGACTGGGACCTGCTCGGCGAGCTCGGCTTGGCACTGCCGCTGCCCGATCTCGAACTCGGCAACCCGTTCGACAATGACGGGGCCTTCATGCTGTCGCTCGAACGCTTCGGCTATGACATTTCGGATCCGCGCGCGGCCGTCACCGCGTTCCAGCGCCGCTGGCGCCCGCGCAAGCTCGACGGCGAGATCGATAACGAGATCGGGGCAATGCTGTTTGCCTTGCTCGTCGATCGCGACCGGGGATTGACCCGGTAGAAAGGCAAGACGGGAATGCGCACACATTTGGAGTTTCGGTCGGAGGCTTTGCGCGAAGCCTTTAATAGAACTGACGATCCCGGAGAGATCGGCGGGAGGCTGGTGGCCGAGCTTCTTTCGTCAAGGCTGCCGGAACACGGCTTCGCTGTGAAGCGGGTGGTGCAGGAAGATTGGGGCTGGTGCATCGTGCTGGACAACGAGGCCTTTTCGTTATGGATCGGCACCGGCGACTACCTCGAATATTCCGACGGCCATCTGTGCTTCATCGAGCCATCGCGGCCTTTTGTGCGGCGGTGGTTCCGTCAGGTTTCGACGGCTGAGACCGTTGAAAGGCTGGCGACCGCGATCGAGGCCATAATCCGCGCGAGTGGGCAGGCGAGCGAACTCCGTTGGTGGAACGAGACTGAGGTCGCGCGGGGCTAGCAATAACGGCCTCGACCGCCTATATCGCCTCCCGTCAGGGGGCTGGGCAGTCGCGGCCCTCGCGCAAGCGGGGGACGAGGAAAGTCCGGGCTCCACGTTACAGGGGTGGCGGGTAACCCCCGCCGGACGAGCGGCTTGCTGCGAAGTCCAGGGAAAGTGCCACAGAGAGTATACCGCCGATGGCCCCGGACCTGATCCGGGGCACAGGCAAGGGTGAAAGGGTGCGGCAAGAGCGCACCGGGACGCTGGCAACAGCGTCCGCATGGCAAACCCCACCCGGAGCAAGACCGAATAGGGGCGGCGCGCTGCTTGCAGCAGGTTTGTTTCGGACCAGTCGCCCGGGTTGGTTGCTTGAGCCGTGTGGCGACAGACGGCCTAGATGAATGGCTGCCATTGCGGCGCGGGTCCGTCAGGATACCACACGCAATACAGAACCCGGCTTACAGGCCCCCTGGCATCTTTCCGGTCCTATAATCCTTCGCCTTCTGCCCCCTGCGGTGTAATCTCCAGCCTAGGGAGACTCGCGGAAAAGGGAGGAGATCATGACACGAAGGCTTGCAGCAGAATTCTTTGGTACATTCTGGCTGGTGTTCGGCGGGTGCGGCTCGGCCGTGCTGGCCGCGGCATTTCCGGAACTCGGGATCGGCTTTGCCGGGGTTTCGCTGGCGTTCGGCCTCACGGTGCTGACCATGGCCTATGCCGTGGGTGGGATCTCCGGCGGGCATTTCAATCCGGCGGTTACGCTCGGGCTGTCGATCGCCGGACGTTCGGCATGGAAGGACCTGGTGCCCTATTGGGCGGCGCAAGTGGTTGGTGCCGTACTGGCTGGCGCAGTATTGTTTGCGATCGCTTCGGGACAGGCCGGCTGGTCACCCGGCGGGTTTGCCAGCAACGGCTTCGGGGAACTCTCGCCGGGCGGTTATGCGATGCACGCGGCGCTGCTGGCGGAAATCGTGCTGACGGCCGGTTTCCTGGTCGTGATCCTGGGTTCGACGTCCAAGAGCGCCCCGGCCGGCTTCGCCCCGATCGCGATCGGCCTGGCACTGACGCTGATCCACCTGATCTCGATCCCGGTAACCAATACGTCGGTCAATCCGGCCCGATCGACAGGGGTGGCATTGTTCGCTGAAACGGGCGCCGTGGGTCAGCTGTGGCTGTTCTGGGTTGCGCCCTTGGTTGGCGCTGCGGTTGGCGCGGCGATCTGGAAATACCTTCTCGCAACGGACGAATAATGCCGACAAGCCCGGCGCTCCCTCCCATTGGAGCGCCGGGCCTGCCGATTTCATCTTTGCTCTCAGTAGGCCGAGTAATACGTCCCGAGGGTGAACCCCACGATCCGCCCGCAGAACGGGATGATGATCCACAGGCCCAGCGACACAAGCCCCGAGACCTTCGCCGCCAGCGGGATCTTCGCGCCCGGCTGGCCCCACTGGTCGATGCCCTTCGACACGATCCGGTGGAAGATCACCATGTTGATCCCGGCGACGACAATCAGCCCCATCTTCCACAGGAAATAGGGATTGGCCATGTAGGTGGCCGCCTTGCTGATCCACATCAGCACCCCGGTGACGGTCGCGAGTGCGAAGGCCTTCCAGGTCAGCGGGATCGTGTCGCGTTCGAGCGCCATTACCGTGCGGTTCTTCGAATTGAGGCCCAACAGGCGCATGTCCATGATCGCGATCAGGCCGATCACCGTGACCAGCGCAAACACATGGATCGTCTCGATCGTCGGGAACATCCACTCGCTTTCGGCGATCCTTGTGCCGACGGCGGTGGCTTCGATCTTTTGCCAGATAGTCATGTTTGCCATTCTTGCCCCCTCAGTTCGGCGAGTAGGCGATCCAGCGGCCGCCAGTCATTACGATGAGCCACAGCACGATCACCGCCCAGGCACCCACGCGAATCGAGGCGACGCCCTGCGGCGAAGCTTCGATCCGGGCCATGTTCCGGCGGACCGAGCCCTGGAACCAGAGGCTCACCGTCACGGCCAGGAACAGCGCGATCATCTTCAGCCAGAAGACCGAATTGACCATGTTGCGCACCGGCTCGCTGATGAGGAGGATCACGCCGCTCAGGACCAGCGCGGCGAGGCTCCACCAGGTCCAGGCGCGGTAGCGGGAGAAGGCATCGGCCAGGCTGAGGTCCATGCCCTTCTTGCCCAGCACCCGAAGGTTGAGCATCAGCACCGAGCCGAACAGCGCGGCGATCGCCAGGATATGGATCGTCTGGAAGCCGGGGATGGCGAGGAAATGTTCCTGCAGCCAGATCGCCAGCGGCCAGTCGGTTACCCAGAGCGAGAATTCCGGCAGCAAGGTCGCTTCGCGGAGCCATTCCGTGAGGCGATAGAGAAAATCGAGCACGCCGCCCATCGCGACCCCTCCCTGTTCTGCCTCCCCGGCCTGGCCGGGAAGTTGAGTCTGTCCGAAAGGCCTATTCGGCCCAAAGCAGCCTGGCGGCATTGACCAAGATCAATCGCCCCAATGGAACAGGCGGTGGGGCCGCTGGTCACTCGCCGGGCTTGGAGCCGTTGGCCTTTTCGAGCAGCTTGGCCCAGTCGATCTTGGCGAGCGCGACGAGGCCCGCGATCATGATCAACTGCAGGGTGATCCCCAGCGGGCTGCTCAGACCCTCGGCAAAGATATCCCCCAGTGCCGAATGGCGGATGCCCTGCGCGGTGTAGGTGTAGATCGAATAGGAGACGATTCGCCCGAGGAAGAAGGCGATCGTGAACTGCAGCAACCGCACTCCGGCAAGGCCGGCGGCTTCGAACAGCTGGGCGGAAGGAACCGGCGACAGCGCGAACAGGGTCAGTGCGATGATCCCGTTGCGACGATTGCGCTCGAAGAGCTCGCGGGCGGCGGCAAGGTTGTCACGGAATTTCCTGGGCAGGCGATGGCCGAGGAGCCTGAAAATCCACGCCAGCGAAAATCGCCCGATGGCCGCGGCCAGCGCCCCGGTCAGGATGATCTCGATCGGATGCAGGTCGCTGTTGAGGCTGTAGAAGACGATGATCGCCCAGGTCGGCGGCCCGAATGCGGGCATCAGGTTCACGCCGACGAGCAGCGCGAACATCAACAGGAGCTGGATCGAAGGGTCCATGGTCTTGGCGTCGGCTCGGCCGGTCGCTCGGTCAGCGCCGGCCGATGCTCACATAGGTGAAGCCTTCGGCGCGGATTTCCTCGGGCTCGTAGACATTGCGCAGATCGACCAGCACCGGCGCATTCGCAAGGCTCTTCACCCGCTTGATGTCGAGCGCGCGAAAGGCGTCCCATTCGGTGACGATTACGATCGCATCGGCACCTTCGATCGCGGAATAGGGGCTGTCGGCCATTTCCACCCCCGGCATCAGCGGGCGGGCCTGCTCCATCCCTTCGGGATCGTAGGCCGATACCTTCGCGCCGGCGTCCTGCAAGGTCATGGCGATGGCAATCGATGGGCTGTCGCGCATGTCGTCGGTGTTTGGCTTGAAGGTCAGCCCCAGCAGCGCGACCTTCTTGCCGCGCGCTTCACCGCCCAGCGCATCCACCACCTTGCGGCCCATCGCGCGCTTGCGGCTCTCATTGACCTTGACCACGGCTTCGACGATCCGGGTCGGACTGTCATAGTCCTCCGCCGTCTTGAGCAGGGCCAGCGTATCCTTGGGGAAGCAGCTGCCGCCATAGCCGGGGCCGGCATGCAGGAATTTGGGCCCGATGCGGTTGTCGAGCCCGATCCCGCGGCTGATATCCTGCACGTCGGCCCCCACCTTTTCGCACAGGTCGGCCATCTCGTTGATGAAGGTGATCTTGGTCGCAAGGAAGGCATTGGCCGCGTATTTGATCAGCTCGGCGCTGCGGCGGCTGGTGAACAGGATCGGCGCCTTGTTGAGGAACAGCGGGCGATAGACCTCGCTCATCACCTGCTTGCCGAAATCGTCTTCGGCCCCGATCACGATCCGGTCCGGCCGCTTGAAATCGCCGATCGCCGCGCCCTCGCGCAGGAATTCGGGATTGGAGACGACCGAAAACTGCGCCTTTGTGCCGGATTCGCGAATGATCCGCTCGACTTCGTCGCCGGTTCCGACGGGGACGGTCGACTTGGTGACGATTGTTGCCGGGCTCTTGAGGTTTGCGCCGATCTCCCGCGCGACTTCATAGACGAAGGTCAGGTCGGCATGGCCGTCGCCGCGGCGCGAGGGGGTGCCGACGGCGATGAAGATCGCGCTGGCCCCGTCCATCGCTTCGCCGAGATTGGTCGAAAAGGACAGGCGCCCGGCCTTCACATTGCTCGCGACCAGTTCCGCCAGACCCGGCTCGAAAATCGGCATCACCCCATCGAGCAGGGAATCGATCTTGGCCTGGTCCTTGTCGATGCAGACGACATCATGGCCGAAATCGGCCAGGCATGCGCCCGACACCAACCCGACATAGCCGGCACCGGCCATTGCGATCTTCATAGTTCCGCCTTCCTGGCACGCGTGGTGATCACGCCCTTCTTGACCCTGGTCTCGATGAACCTGCGCCCGGTGCCTTCAAGCACCAGCGCGGTCAAGCGCCCAGACGCAAAAGCCCCGGTGTCGATCCCAATCCGGTTCTCGCGCAATTCTGGCTTGTTATAGATCGTGTGGCCGTGGACGATGATATGCGAATGGCGCACTTCGCTGGACAAGAATGGCTCCCTGATCCAGCGCAGATCGACCGGGCTCTGGTCCGCCAGCTTCACCTTGGGCAGGATTCCGGCATGGACGAAGGCGTAATCGCCGATTGTCACCCGGTCTTCCATCTCCCTGATGAACTTGACGTCCTTGCGCGGAATGAGCTCTTTCATCTGGCGCTGCAAGGCCTCGAGATCCTTCTTGTTCTTGGGCCGCTGGTTGATTCCGTAGCTGCGCAGCGTTTCCCGTCCGCCGAAACGCAGGAAATGTCGCAACACGTCCTTCCTGTCGAAACTCAGGAGGAACATTTCCTCGTGATTGCCGGCCAGCACCCTTGTGTCGCGGCCCTTTTGCAGCTTGCGGGCGCGCTTGATCACCCCGGCGCTGTCGGGACCGCGATCGACCAGGTCGCCCAGCAGGATGACGGTCGATTTCGCCTTGGGTGCCTCGCGATCGTCCCGCTCGATCGCTTCGAGCAGGGCCTCGAACAGGTCGAGCCGGCCGTGGATATCGCCGATCGCATAGATCCGGCGCCCCGAGGGAATGCGGGGCGAATGTTGCCTGCCGGACAGGCCGAGGAGCTGGCGGATCGATTTTGTCATCCTTGCTGCGCGATTTGCCATTCTGGGATCGCATGGCAACCCCGCATTCGCGGCTTGGGGTGCGAACGCGTCAATGCCTGGGCAAGCGTGAAAGGGTGATGCGCAAACAACACAGTGTGGCGATTTGTAAGTGACACATAGCAATTTGTCTTGTGCAGCGCAGCATCAGTGGGCAGTTTCGTTGGGCATTCAGCAAGGTCCGCACAGCAAACGAGGCGGCCGGCTTTATGCGCAGGTGGGACGAGGCTTGCAACCAAAGCATAAGGAAGATTGCCATGCTTACGTCCGTCCGCAGCCTGATGGCTGCTACTGTTCTCGCCGGTTCCGCACTGGTCGCCACCCCCGCCTTGGCCCAGGATGATCTCGGGATTTCGATTTCCGGAAACGCTACTATCGTCAGCGACTACCGCTTCCGCGGGGTCGGCCTGTCGGGTGGTGACCCCGCCATCCAGGGCGGTATCGACCTTGGTACCGATGCCGGCTTCTATGTCGGCACCTGGGCTTCGTCGATCGACGGCGGGGATGTCTACGGCGAGATGGAACTCGACATCTATGCCGGCTGGTCGGGCGAATTGACCGACGGCCTCGGCTTCGATGTCGGCGCGCTCTATTATCTCTATCCGACCAACGATCTCGACCCGGCCGATTACTGGGAGCTTTACGCTTCGATCAGCCCGTCTGTCGGTCCGGCCGAACTGACCTTCGGCGTCGCCTATGCGCCGAGCCAGGATTCGCTCGATTTCGGTGGTCCGGACGACAACCTGTACCTTTATGGCGATATCGGCATCGGCATTCCCGATACGCCGATTTCGGTCTGGGGCCATCTCGGCTACACCGACGGCGCACTGACCTTCACGGCCGACAGCAACGCTCTCGACTACGGCATTGGCGCCGATCTCGCGATTGGCGATAACCTCTCGATCGGCATTGCCTATATCGGTGTCGACGACGATGGCGCCGATATCAATGGCGTGACCGACGACACCGTCGTCGGCACGATCGGGGTCAGCTTCTAAGCAACTCCGGCTGCGAAGCCATTTCGAAGGGGCCCGCGCCGGCAGTGGCGCGGGCCCCTTTTCGTATCCCGAGCCGCGGTTCAGCGCAGGTAGAAATCGACCGTGGTCACGACCCGGACCTGCTTGAACGGCGTGTCCGACACGCCCCAGCCGCCACCGTCGCCGTCGCGCGCCTCGATCGAGAAATAGCCCTGGGTCGCCTGCTTGATCCCGCCGACGCTGGTGCCCGAATCCTCGGCGAACTGTTCGGCCGCCGCGCGGGCGTCCTTGGTCGCCTCGGCGACCATTTCCGGCTTGATCTCATTGAGCTTGGTGAAGGTGTAGCTCATGCCCGAACCCTCTTCGAGCTGCACTCCGCGGCGGACGAGATCGAATTGCTGGCGCACCGCCTTCTGCGCCAGTTCGATATCGGTGCTGCGCAGGGTCATGCGCTGGCGCACGGTGAATTGCGGGATGCCGTTATTGCTATAGCTCGAGACATTGACCCCGGTCGGTTCGAGCGTGTCGGCCGCAAATCCGAGTTCGCCGAAAAAGGCGCGGATCTGGGTGGTGTCGCGATCGACGCTGGCCTGGGCCTCGGCGAGGTTGGCGGCGGTCGCCGAATAGGACAGGGTCCAGGTGGCGAGGTCGGCGGTGACTTCGCGCTCCGCCAGCCCGCGGACGGTGACCGAGCGGTCCGCATCCTTGGCCCGGACCAGTCCGTTGCCCAGCAGGTACCCGCCAAGCACCAGCCCGATCGTCAGGATCGCCGCGCTGCCGAACCACAATCTTGTCTCCCGCCCCTGCCAGAAAGGGGTGGCATCGACCGGCGGTTCGGGTCTAGTTTGCGGGGTCTCGTCAGTCACGGCAGGCATCCTTTATAGTGAAAGCGCTTGGCATCGGCGAAGTAGTCCGGATTTTCCATTATGGCGATGAACCGTGCTTGAATAGCGACGAATGGAGTAGGTGAAAGTGGTCAAATTTCTCCACAGCATGATCCGGGTCAGCGATCCCGATGCGACAATCGATTTCTTCAAACTGCTGGGGCTGGAGGAAGTCAGGCGAATGGAGAGCGAGAAGGGCCGCTTCACGCTGATCTTCCTTGCCGCGCCCGGACAGGAAGACATCGCCGAAATCGAGCTGACCTATAATTGGCCGCCCGAGGATGGCGAGCCGGAAG